>CANQCJ010000204.1 GCA_947589205.1 uncultured Ruminococcus sp.
ACCGCTATAGCGGACTTCGACGAAGCGGACGCGGAGGCTTCGCTTAAAAATGCTGTCGTAACGGCTCAGAGCTATGCGGACGAGAACAACTGCGTTCTTATAACCGATATCGAAACGGAAATTGCCTTGTACAACAACAACATCGGCGAGCTTGCTTACTGCTGGGTGTTTTACCTTAAAAGAAACGCCGCCGACAGCGAGTATTCTCAGGATTCGGGCGAAGCCGAGTTTGTAAAGCTCTTTGTAAACGCCTCAACGTTTGAAGTGCATAACGCAATGAACGTTACCGGTATAGATCTCAGCGGCGACGACGCTTTTGACAACGAAAAGTATTTTAAAGCCGAAACGGAAATCATGGAATTTACCGACTATTTCGGCGATAAAGTATCTCTGACCGTCGCTAAGAACGATGAGGGCTATTATTTTGTGGACAACGAACGCAAGCTCATCTTTGTCGATTCCGACAGATCCTATGACAACGACGCCACTCAGCTGCTCGATATCGTGCCGTATACCTTCAGCTCCCCGGAGGAGGTAAGCAATATATTCGTTACGGTTTTTGAAAACATGATAAAGGTCTATGACAGGTTCGCATCGGAGGGCATAAGGTCCTTGGACGGACACGGCATACCTATCGCGATAGGATTAGGCTTCAGCGGACCGGGAGAGGATCCGACAAACGCCTGCTATGTCGCGAATATGAACGGCTTCGGCTGCTTTATGTTCAGCGATACTTATGTAAGCGTCGGCATGGACGTTATGGCTCATGAATTTACACACGGCGTAAGAAGCTCCTACAACTGCGCAAGCGAGTATCTTAACAACACCGGCGCAATGGAGGAGGGTTATGCGGATATTTTCGGAAATCTTCTCCAGATGAGTATAGAACCCGACAGGGCGGACACCGAGACCTGGCTTATGGGCGAAACCTACGGCGATCCCATACGTTCAAATTCCGATCCTCATGCATACGGTCAGCCGGAATATGTCGGCGATATGTTCTTTGTAATGAATTCCCGCTTTGAATACTCCCCTGCCGATGACAACGGCGGAGTTCACAAAAACAGCTCCGTTTTAACTCACGCCTGCTATAAAATGACCAAAACGGCAGGAATAAGCATCGAGGATAATTTCGATATCTGGAAGTATACCCTGTTTACGCTTACCCCGATAAGCGAGTTCAAGCAGGCTGCCGAAATGGTCTGCTTCTCGCTGAAGCGTCAGGGTATGCAGGATAAATTAGACTCCGTAAAGCAGATATTCGCCGAAGGCAGGCTCAGCAACGATACTTCCTCCTGGGAGGGCTATGAAAAGCCGGAGGGCTCGATAGAGATCAAAGTCACCGTCAAGGACGCTCCCGCCGATTACGAATGGGGCGCGATGTTTGCTTACTATGCAGAGGACGGAAGTCTTAAAACCTCCACTATCACCTCCGACGCAAACGGAGTGGCAAAGGGTTACGTTCCTCCTAAGCAGGAGGCTGTCGTTATGGTAACAAAAACCGTAGACGGCGCAAGATACCGAATGGAGGTTTACCGCGGTGAAGCGACGGAGGATCTTTCATTTGAGCTTGATCTAAGCCGGCTTGAGGACGGCTCGCTTCCGGAATTTAAAGGCTGAATCACAAAGCTGTTCGGCAGATAACATTATAACCTCAAGGCGCGGCGTTTTGCTTCGCCTTGAGTTTTTTTACAAAAAATAAAAAGACCTCGCGGCAATATCCGTAAGGTCTTTTCGTTTTTGCTTAATCCTCGTGAACGTCGTCAATGTTCCGATAAACGATACCGCTGCTTTCGGCAACGCGCTTAAAGACCTCGTCGGTCTTTTGCATATATCCCTTTTTGTAGTAAACGCATTTTGCCTTGTCTACTCCGAGATAATCGTCGCCGAGGGCGGAAGCTATCGCTCTGCAGCCGCCGGCGCACAGCTTGTGATATTCGCACTCTTCGCAGACCTTGTTATGCTCGTACATTTTCTCCAAGGTGCAGGTGACCGCTCTTAAATAATCGCTTTCCTGCAAGATAGACTGAAGATCGTCCGTCTTGATGTTGCCCAGATCCCAGCCGTGCTTTTGGAACGTTCCGCTAAGCTGAAGGCAGGGATAAAGCGCGCCGTCTGAATTGATGTTAAGCTCCTTTCGGTTGTCGCCGCAGATCGGCAGCGTTGGACGGAATTTGTGACAGCCGGCAAGCACCGGACGGTAGTGATATGTTTTTAAGTGAGGGTAAAACTCTAAAAACTGCCATGTGTCTATGTCCATAGTAAGTCCCGTCGCGGCGTATTTTTCGGTAAATTCAAGCATGCGGTCGTAGTATTCGTCAATGTCAAAGCAGACGTCGCCCGCGTTTTCTTTCCAGCGCGGCGATTCGGTCGTGCGGATTATCCTCATTCTTTCCACGCCCTTTTCAGCCATGCAGACAGCCGTATCAAACAGCGTGTCTATGTTCATGCGGTGGATACAGGTATTTACCGCGACTCTGAAACCGTTTTTGATGCACATATCTATCGCGCGCATCGCTTCCTCTTCCGCGCCCTCCTTGCCTCGCATCCAGTCGTGGTGACCGAGACAGTCAAAGGAGATCTTGAAAAGGCAGTCGACATCCATAGCTTTCAGTTCCTGCAGGATATCCTCCGTAAGCAGCGCGCCGTTCGTATCTATATGATCGAGGGTCATTCCGCGGCGTTTTATCTCCCTGACTATATCGAGAAAATCCGGGTGGAGCAGCGGCTCGCCGCCCGTTATCGTGAAAAACTGAACGCCGCATTTATCGAGCTCATCAAGCGTTTTCATCCATTCGTCACGGGTAAAATAGCTCATGCTGTAGGCGTTGTCCTTTGCCATAAAGCAATGCTTGCAGTTATAGTTGCATTTGCCGGTTATCGACCAGTGAACGCCGGGGAAATAACGGTTGTCGCAGTAGCGCGGCTTTTGCCATTCGTCAAGCTCATCGCCGTCTTTTGCCGGGGCGATAAGTCCGAAGCGTGTGAATTTTTTTATGTATTCAGCTTCCTTTTGCTCGTCATGCTCGGTCTTGCCGTCGCATGAAGCGAGAAAGAAATATTCTTCCGCAGTAAGTCCCTGCGCGCGCCTGTTGTATTTTTTTTCATAATATGCAAAAGGCACCAGCCGCCAGCCTCTCAGACCTATATTTTTTTCGAGTATGTATTTCATATTTATTCCTCATTTGTTATAAAAATCTTTTCGCTGCTCTTAAAACAAGCCTGCGGACATCATATAGCCGCAGCCGGGGCAGACGTAGCTTCTTTCCGGCGAAGCATACGGCTCGGGCACGCATTCGGAATACTCCATTTCACTTCCGCAGTTCGGACAATATACCCCCGACGAGCTGCTTTTGCTGCCGCAGCCGCCCGCAGCTGCGCTAAGCTCGCTCTCGGTAAGCTCCTTATCGGAATTTAACCTTTCAAAATATTCCTTCGCCTTTTCTTCACTCAGCTCGATACCGCTTTCCTTA
>CANQCJ010000205.1 GCA_947589205.1 uncultured Ruminococcus sp.
CGGACTATTATACGCCGTCGACGGCTTGTCTTATACAGCGCGGTCTCGGCGAGATCGACTGCCCGGCTTTGGATATAAACTGCGCCTGCTCGGGATTTGTTTACGCGGTAGATATGGCGAGAAGATATCTTGCCTGCGGCGATATAAAATACGCACTTGTTGCAGCCGCCGAGGAGCTTTCAAAGTTTGTCGATTACACCGACCGTTCCACCTGCATACTTTTCGGAGACGCGGCTGCCGCCGTGGTGCTTGAAAAGCGTGAGGACACGCTGTTTTCGAGCTTTCTTGCCGCGGACGGCGGCGGAGCGAGGTACTTAGCGGCGCGCGCTCTGCTGACGGAAAATCCTTTCAGACAGCGCGAAAGCGAATTTGACATGGATATGCCCGAGCCGAACAAGCATTATCTTTTGCAGGACGGCAAGGAAGTGTATAAATTCGCGACTAAGGCTTTGCCGAAGGCGGTCGAGAACGCCTGTGAAAGAGCGGGGATAACTCCCGATGAGCTTGACGCGGTGATACCTCATCAGGCGAACGTCAGGATAATAGAGACCGCCGCGAAGCATCTGGGCGTATCTATGGACAAGATGATACTCAACATTTCCGAATACGGAAACACCTCGTCCGCTTCGATACCCAACGCCTTCTACGACGCGGTAAAGTCCGGCAGGATAAAGCGCGGCGACAAGGTGTGCTTTGTGGGCTTCGGCGGAGGTCTGACGTACGGAGCTTGCGTTTTAGAATATTAAGAGGTAAGAGTCCGAGCAAGCTCGGATCGTAAGGATATAAAATTTCTGACCTCTAAACGAATAAAGGAGTTAAATTATGAAAACAAGAATAACCGAACTATTCGGAATAGAATACCCTATCTTTCAGGGAGGTATGGCTTGGATAGCAGAAGCGCAGCTTGCTTCGGCGGTGTCCAACGCGGGCGGTCTGGGACTTATCGCGGGCGGCAGCGCGCCTATAGATCATCTCAGAGAACAGATAAGAAAATGCAAGAGCCTTACGGACAAGCCGTTCGGCGTTAATATCATGCTGATGTCGCCCAACGCCGAGGATCTCGCGCAGCTCGTTATAGACGAGGGCGTGCCGGTCGTTACTACCGGCGCGGGAAATCCCGGAAAATTTATGGCTGCCTGGAAGCAGGCGGGCGTCAAGGTCGTGCCGGTCGTGCCGTCGGTCGCGCTTGCAAAGCGCATGGAGCGCAGCGGAGCCGACGCGGTAGTTGCCGAGGGCACGGAATCGGGCGGTCATATCGGTGAAAACACCACGATGTGCTTAGTGCCGCAGGTAGTCGACGCGCTGGAGATACCCGTCATCGCCGCGGGCGGCATTGCCGACGGCAGAGGCATCGCCGCTTCGTTTATGCTGGGAGCGGAGGGCGTGCAGGTCGGAACGAGATTTTTGGCTTCCGACGAATGCGTTATCCACCCGACCTACAAGGAGCTTGTGGTAAAGGCAAAGGACACCGATTCGGTCGTTACCGGAAGATACACCGGTCACCCCTGCCGAAACGTCAAGACGAAATTTTCAAAGAAGCTTGCAAGCGGCGAGACGAACGGTTCTATAACTCCGGAGGAATTTGAGGAGCTTACGTTAGGCTCTTTGAGAAAAGCGGTTCAGGACGGAAACCTCGAGGAGGGCTCGTTTCTCTGCGGCGCGATAGCGGGAATGATAAAGGAAGTAAAGCCTTGTAAGGATATAATAGAGGAAATGTTTGAGCAGGCTGAGAAGCTGCTCGGCAGATAAGGAGGACAATGAAAATGGCAACAGCGATAATTACAGGCTCGTCGAGAGGAATAGGAGCGGCTATCGCGCTCAGACTCGCTTCCGACGGCTTTGACATAGCTCTTAACGATATAAGCGAGGCTATGTTTGAAAACAACGACATTATAAAGGACATAACCGCTCAGGGAGTTATGTGCGAAAAATTTATAGCGGACGTTTCCGACCACGCGCAGTGCGAACAGCTCGTAAAGGACGTAAAGGCGAAATTCGGCACGATAGACGTGCTCGTGAACAACGCGGGAATTACCCGCGACGGACTGCTTGCGAGAATGAGCGAGGAAAGCTTCGATACCGTTATCGCGGTAAATCAGAAGAGCGTTTTTAACATGACGAAATTCGCAGGCTCGGTAATGATGAAGCAAAAAAGCGGCAGGATAATCAATCTTTCCTCGGTGGCGGGTCTTTACGGAAACGCGGGACAGTTCAACTATTCGGCATCAAAAGCCGCGATAATCGGCATGACCAAGACCGTTGCAAAGGAGTTAGGCTCGCGCGGCATAACCTGCAACGCGGTAGCTCCGGGATTTATCAAAACGCCGATGACCGATAAGCTGACCGACGCGCAGAAGGAAAATATTTTAAGACTTATAGCGATGAGAAGATACGGCACTGTAGAGGAGATAGCGGGCGTTGTTTCCTTCCTCGCTTCAAAGGACGCAAGCTATGTCACCGGACAGGTAATAGAGATTTCCGGCGGACTTTCCATGTAAAAATAACGTAAAGGAGAAGGACGATCAAAAATGAGAAGAGTAGTTATAACCGGAATGGGAACGATAAACCCTGTCGCCAAAAGCGTGCCGGAATTTCTTGACGCGTTAAAGGAGGGCAGGCTCGGCATAGTGAACGTGCCGGAGGACCGCTTTGACGCAAGCGATTTTGAGATAAAATGCGTGGGCGCGGTAAACGGCTTCGACCCGACCGGGGTAATAGATAAAAAGGAATCGAGACGTCTCGACCGCTTTACGCAGTTTGCCGTCTGTGCCGCCAGCGAAGCGCTGAGCGACGCGGGAAGCGACTTCAAGGACATCGACCCCTACCGTGTCGGAGTTATCATAGGCGTCGGCGTCGGCGGACTTAATCTGACGGAGACCGAGCATGAAAGGTTTCTCAAAAAGCCCGACAAGATAAGCGTTTTCTATATCCCGATGATGATTGCCAACATGGCTGCCGGAACGGTCGCGATGAAAACCGGCTTCAAGGGCGACAACATGGCGACGGTAACAGCCTGCGCTTCCGGCACTCACGCTGTCGGCGAAGCGTTCAGGAAGATAAAGGACGGATATATGGACGCGGCGCTGTGCGGCGGTTCTGAAAGCTGTATTTCGCGCTTCGCGCTTTCCGGCTTTAACAGCATGAAGGCTCTGAGCCGTGAAGAAGATCCCGCGAAGGCTTCGAGACCGTTCGATCTTAACAGAAACGGCTTCGTGCTCGGCGAGGGCTGCGGAATGCTCATGCTCGAGGAATACGAGCACGCCAAGGCTCGCGGAGCGAAAATTTACGCCGAGATTGCGGGCTACGGCGCGACCTGCGACGCTTACCATATGACAAGTCCCTCGCCTACAGGCGAAGCGGCGGGACGCGCGATGAAAAACGCTTATACCGAAGCGGGTCTTAAAGCGGAGGATATA
>CANQCJ010000206.1 GCA_947589205.1 uncultured Ruminococcus sp.
GCGCGGAGCTGCTTAAGATCGCGCACGAGCATAACTGCAATTATCTGTTTGAAGCGAGCGTCGGCGGCGGAATACCGATAATCCGCCCGCTGAACAAGTGCCTTGCCGGCAACAGCATAGAGCAGATAAGCGGAATTTTAAACGGCACGACTAACTTTATTCTTACAAAAATGCTGCGCGAGCAGATGGAGCTTGACAGCGCGCTGAAATTGGCGCAGGAGCTGGGCTATGCCGAAAAGGATCCCACCGCCGATATCGAAGGACACGACGCCTGCCGCAAGATATGTATATTGGGTTCGCTTGCCTACGGAAAGCATATCTATCCGCAGTATGTACACTGCTCTGGCATAAGCGGGATAACCTCCGAGGACACTTCCTATGCCGAGAACGCGGGCTTTGCGATAAAGCTTATCGGTTCTGTAAGACCCGCCGCTGACGGCAGCGTTTCCGCGATAGTCTGCCCGAGACTTGTCAGCAGGACAAATATGCTCGCTTCGGTCGACGGCGTTTACAACGCTATTTCCGTCACCGGAGACGGCGTGGGAGACGTGCTTTTCTACGGTCAGGGCGCGGGAAAGCTTCCGACCGCTTCCGCTGTCGTGGGAGATATCATCGACTGCCTTAAACACAAGGACCGCTCTATAATGATCTCCTGGGACGACTGCACCGATGAAAATTATATCGCTGACTACAAGAGCATTGAGACCTCAATGTATGTACGCCTTAACGCCGAGGACGCGGACAGCCTGAAGCCCGCCGTTTCCGAAATGTTCGGCAAGGCTACCTATATAGAACGCGCGAACCGTCCCGACAACGAGCTTGCTTTCATAACGCCCACCATGATAGAAAGCGAGATAGATCAGCTTCTCGCGATACTTTCTCATTCGGCTGAGATAAAGAGCAGGATAAGACTTCTCTGACATTTTTAAGAATATAAGCCGCTGCTTTGACGGCGGCTTTTATAAATGGGGTGAAAATTTTTTATGCAGGGGTACAATTGTATCGCGGTGTTCGATCTTGACGCGGACAAGTGGCTTATGTGCCTTAGAGAAAAAGACCCGTACAAGGGTATGCTCAACCTTGTCGGCGGAAAGATAGAGCCCGGCGAGGACGGAGAGGCGGCGGCTTACCGCGAGCTTTTTGAAGAGACCGGCATTTCCAAGGAGGATATACGCCTTACACATCTTATGGACTTTTCCTACCCTCTCGACGGCTGCTATGTAGAGGTCTATGTCGGAAAGCTTGAAAAGCTCTTTAAAGTACACGGAGAGGAAAACAAGCTCATCTGGACGGATCTCCGCAGGGATTTCTTCGACCTTAAACGCTATGCGGGAGAGGGCAATATCGGGCATATGCTCGAGCATATAAAGCTGCACAGCGCGCAGCTCCTCGGAAGGGTGATAAAATAATCATGATAAATATTCGCATACCCGCAACGAGCGCGAACCTCGGCGCGGGCTTCGACGCTCTCGGTCTGGCAATGACCTTTTACAATTACGTCCAAATGGAACAGTCCGACAGGATAGAGATCTCCTCTGCCGACGGCGCGGAGATACCCACCGACGAGACCAACCTTATCTACGTTTCGGCTAAGGATCTTTTTGAAGTCTGCGGAAAAAAGCTCGAGGGCTTAAAGCTTATACAGACCAATTCCATACCGATGGCGCGGGGACTCGGTTCGTCGTCCGCCTGCATTGTCGCGGGATTGGTCGGCGCAAACACGCTTCTCGGCGGACCGCTGACAACAGACGATCTTGTAGATCTTGCCGCGCAGATAGAGGGTCACCCCGACAACACCGCTCCGGCGTTACTCGGCGGAATAGTGACCGCCGTTTTTGACGGCAGAAAGGTACACTGGGTAAAGCAGGAGGTTTTTACCAAGCTGAAATTTATCGCGCTTATCCCGGATTTTGAGCTTAAAACAGAAAAAGCAAGAGCCTGTCTGCCGAACGAGGTCTCGCACAAGGACGCGGTATACAATCTTTCAAGAGCCGCGCTGTTTTCGGCTTCGCTGCTGACCGGGAAGTTTGAGAACCTGAGAACTGCCGTACACGACAGGCTTCACCAGCCCTATCGAATGGAGCTTATACCGCACTGCCGGGAGGTTTTCGATATTGCGTATGCGCACGGGGCGTATGGGGTATATATCAGCGGAGCAGGTCCGACGATAATGGCTATTGCAGACGAGCGGAACGAGTATTTTGCCGGGAAGGTACAGTTTTCGTTAGATAATGCGGGGCTTAGCTGTTGGAAGGCGCATGAGTTTCGGATAGATAACGAAGGAACGAAAGTAGAAGAGCAGCAAAACTAAAAGGTTTAGGAAGGGGGTCAAGGGGGATAACCCTTCTCTAAAAGGGTTTCCCCTTGCGGGGTTTGGGGCAGCGCCCCAATTCGGAGTATAGTGCCGCACATATAATAACCTAAAAAAGAATAAAAACGTAGTTTTTTAAATCGGCTTTCCAAAAATAACGTCAGCGTAAAAAAACAACTGAAAAGCTTCTACAATATAAAGTGAACAAAACAAATCAAGCCGATTTAAATTGTGCGAGAGAGCGTTAGCGATTCGAGTACAAGAACCCCCGCCGCCCGAAAAATCCCCCCAAAAAACCAATAAACCAAAACTCCGCCACCGGACAGATCCGAAGCGGAGTTTTTTGATATAGTCACTTTATAAAATAATAAATTATCCCGTAAATAACCCCCGCCGATATGCCGTAAAGAATGACCGGTCCTGCGATGGAAAAAATCTTCGCGCCAACGCCGAGTACGAAGCCCTCGGTCTTAAATTCCACGGCGGGGGCGGCAACGGAATTTGCAAAGCCGGTTATCGGAACAAGCGTGCCCGCGCCGCCGTGCTTTGCGATCTTTTCATATAAGCCGAACGCCGTCAGGATTATCGAAGCGGCTATCAGCGTTATCGAACACCACGCCGAAGCGGTCTTATCGTCCGCGCCGAGACGCTGATAGAGATTCGTCAGTATCTCGCCAATGACGCATATGCCGCCGCCTATCGCAAAGGCTTTGATAAGATTTACAAACCACCTGCTGTTTCTCGACGC
Source organism: uncultured Ruminococcus sp. (assembly GCA_947589205.1). Lineage (GTDB taxonomy): Bacteria > Bacillota > Clostridia > Oscillospirales > Ruminococcaceae > YE71. The sequence continues at coordinate 3,060 of CANQCJ010000206.1, forward strand.
GGGCTTTACAAGCTCGCTGTAGCTCTCGTTTGAGATATTCATGTTTTCACACCCCTTTCGGGGTTAGTATCTGTTTTTACATCGGTTTTTATTCTTTAAAGAACAAAATATTCAAAGCAAACGGAACGATGTACACCGCCGCAATGATAAACGCTCCGCCCGCTAAAGCGGCAAAATAACACAGTCTGTTCGCTTTAAGACGAACGCCGCGCTTTCTTAAAAGCGCATAGACTGCCGCAAGTATTACCCCCGATACGCTCAAGACCGCGCCCGCTTTAAGTCCGCCGAAATATATCGGCAGCCATTCAAGGCAGTT
>CANQCJ010000207.1 GCA_947589205.1 uncultured Ruminococcus sp.
AGCACGGCGGAGTGGACACTCTCGTTCTTCGCGATGTGCTCGGTCACAAAAGTATAGCCACCACCGAGATATACACTCATCTAAGCAGCGAAAGCCTGAGAAACGCCGCGGAATCCTCTCCGCTTGCAAATATAGATACGCCCAAACAAAAAAAATAACGCCGCCCAAAGCACAAACGGACGGCGTTTTATTTCATTCTGATTATCATTACCGGCTGCGAAGCCTCGGCGACATCGCCGTAGATTATGTTAAAAGACGGCAGCGTTTCGCTGTTTGTGATAACAAGTGCGACTGCGGCTGAATGCGGATCGGGACTGTCAAGCCTGAAGATGGGTTCGCCGAGCTTCAGGTTCTGACCCGGCTTGACAAGGCACTCCGAGTTGAAGGAATTATCATCGCTGCCCGCGTCGACGGAGATTATCATTATAAGACCGTCCTCGGTTTTGAGCGTAAGATTCTTCTTATCGCTTGAAACGTCCCTGACGGAAGCGTCCGCCGGGGCGGTAAGCTCTGCGGTATCGGGGAACAGACCGAAGCCGTCGCCGAGAACAAGACTTGAAAAAGCATCGTTGGACAGCTTTTCAAGCGGCACTACCGTTCCCGCACAGCAGGGATAAATAAGCTTAACATTATTGTTGTCGCTGTCTTTAAGCTCATGACCTCGAAAATGCACCTCGCATACCTCCTCTCACAAACTTAAACAATTCTCTCTATATATTTTAACAAATTATTATGGAAATAGCAATAGCTAAACCAATAAATTAATTCTTTGAACTAAAATTCATCATAAATCACAATTTATTTAAACTTATTTAATGCTATTTGTTTATTTTTTACTAAAATTAAAGTGAGCTATTGCATTGTAAACGAGAATATCAAGAAAAATTGTTCACAAATATAATTGAAAAATTCACAAAATACTGTTAAGCTGTAATATGTATGTTCGTAAAATTTTGAAAGGATAGATGAAGGATGCTTATAAACATCGAGCATTTGTATAAATATTTCAACGGCGAACCGCTTCTAAGGGATATTTCTTTTACTCTCGGCGACAGCGAAGCGGTGGGTATCGTCGGCAAAAACGGCTGCGGAAAATCAACGCTGCTGAAGATCATACTCGGTCAAGAGGACTGGGACAAGGCTCCGACCGGAGAGGGCGGAGTTTATGTCAGAGACTGCGGGATAGGGTTTCTTGCTCAAAACAGCGGACTCGATTCCGATTCAACGGTTATCGACGAAATGCAGAAGGCTTTTTCAAAGCTCCATGAGGTCAAAGCGCGCATGGACGAGCTTGCGGAAAAAATGACTAAGCTTACCGGAGATGAGCTGGAATTTGTTTCCGATGAATACAGCACGCTGTCGGCATATTTTGAAGCGCGCGGCGGCTACAGTACGGATTTTCGCATAAAGCAGATACTTAACGGAATGGGCTTTTCCGAGCTTGCCTACAGCCGTATAATTTCTACCCTTTCGGGCGGCGAAAAGACCCGCCTTGCGCTTGCAAAGCTGCTGCTTGAGCAGCCGGAGCTGCTGATACTCGACGAGCCGACCAACCACCTCGATATGAAAACGCTGATGTGGCTGGAGGACTATCTTAAAGGCTATAAGGGCGCTATAATTATAGTTTCCCACGACAGATATTTTCTTGACAGCATCTGCACAAGGATATGCGAGATAGAAAACGGCGTGTTAAGCTCATTCAAGGGGAATTATACCGCGTACGCCGCGCTAAGGGAGGAAAGAAACGCGCTGCGTCTTAAAGAGTACGAAGCGGCGCAGCGGGAGATCTCACGGCTTGAAGATTATATCGAGCGCAACAAGGTACGTGCTTCGAGCGCTAAACAGGCTAAGTCACGCCGGCATATGCTGGAAAGGATAGAGCCTGCCGAAAAGCCGGTGATACACGAGCGTCCGCCTAAGATAAGACTTGAATACATGATAGAGCCGACTAAGGAGGTCGTAAAGCTCGTTGACTGTCCGGTGGAGGTCGGCGAGGGGGAAAACGCCAAAACGCTTATTGAAAGCTTAGATCTGCTGATAAGGCGCGGTGAGCGGGTCGCTCTTATAGGCGACAACGGCGCGGGAAAGACCTCGGTCTTAAAATTGATACAGGGCATGATACCTCACCGCAGGGGAAATATCCTCTGGGGAAACAATGTCAAAATATCCTATTTCGACCAAGAGCACGCGATGCTTCATTCTAATGATACCGCGCTTGAAGCGGTGTCGAGGAGTTTTCCGCAGATGACGGACGGCGAGATAAGAAATGCGCTTGCTTCGGTGCTCTTTCACGGCGAGGACGTTTTCAAACCGGTGTCGGTGCTCAGCGGAGGGGAGCGCGCCAAGCTCTGCTTTGCGATAATGGCGTTGAACAAGGGCAATTTTCTGATACTTGACGAGCCGACAAACCATATCGACCTCCTCACAAGGGAGGTGCTCGAACAGGCTCTTGCGGAATTTGACGGCACAATGCTGCTCGTTTCGCACGACAGATATCTTATAAACAAAACGGCGACAAGGATCGTTGAGATCAGCGATGGAAAGGCGCGCTCGTTTGACGGCGGCTTTGACAGCTATGCGGCGGCTATAGCCCAGGAACGGAGCTTGAAGAGCAGCGGCGTTCCGCCGAAAGAAAGCAGCAGTACCGCTCAAAGAAGCAGCGCGCCGACGATGCAAAGCGCAGACAGCGGGTAAAGGAGCTTGAAGCGCGGATAGGCGAGATAGAAGAGCTTATCGCGCAGACGCAGGAGCAAATATCCTTGCCGGAAATTTCCTGCGACCATGAAAAGCTCGCCGAATGCTGTAAAAGGCTGGAAGAACTTCGGGCGGAGTCGGAGACCGCGCTTGAAGAATGGGCGGAGCTTGCCGAATAACACAATACGCCTCTATTGAGTATAATATAAATAATGCTCTTTGTGGGGGAAATTGATTTGGATATAAAGCTTTTGAACGATAGCTGTGCTAAGATAACGGTCAGCGCGGCAGAGTGCGCGGCTATCGGCATAGATTACGGCAGCTTTTCGCCCGACAGCACGGCGGCAAGGATCTTTCTTGCGGCGGTCATCGCAAGGCTTGAAGCGATGGGCGCGCAGGCAAGCAAGGACAGGATAACGGCTGAAATATTTGAGCGGCAGGACAAAAGTCTGATAATTTACATTTCCGGCGTAAAAACGCAGACCGACGCTTTCGATGCGGATATGAGAATGATATGCGCCGAAAACGCTCGTGAGCTTATTCAAAAGGCCGCCGCGCTTTCAGCGGACGTAAGCTGCCGTCTGTATAAATTCAATAGGAAATATTATCTTATATTTGAGGCGGACGGCATAGGCGAAAAGTGCGACGGCTTGCTTTATGCAAAAATAAAGGA
>CANQCJ010000208.1 GCA_947589205.1 uncultured Ruminococcus sp.
AAAACGGCTTCGCTTCTGGCGGCAGTACATCGGGCGGAGTTGATCCGGCGCTTGCTCAAAGGGTGAGCGGGCTTGAAGAAACGGTCGGCGGCTTAGAAAGCAGAGCGGAGGAGATAGAAAACGGCGTAAGCGGCTTGCAGAGCGTTACAGACGAGCTGTCAAAGCGCGCGGATACGCTTGAAACGCAGATGACTGCCGCAAACGAGCAGATAAGCGCGGATAAAAAAGCTATAAGCGGTATGCAGTCGGAGCTTGACGGGCTGACTTATGTTGTGCTCACGCAAGCCGAGTATGACGCTTTGGAAAAAAAGACCGCTATGTTTTATCTTATAAAGGAGGAGGTATGAGCTATGCCGATAATGGCAAGACAGGCAGACGGGAGCTACGCTAAGGTAAATACGGTCATAGTCGGCGGGGGCTATTCCGGAAAGGATCTTTCATATATGTTCGAGAACGGGAGCATTGGGCGAGACGGCGACACCGAAGCCCGTTACGACGGCTATTTTAATCAGCGAATACGGCTAAAAAAGGAATACGCGATAGACGTTCCCGAGGGCGCGTCGCACGTTGAATTTCATTTAACAACGGTTTTTGGGCAGGCGAACGACAACGAAGATCCGAGACGAACATATCAAATAAACACGAATTTGGCCCAATATGACGTTGCCGAGCCGCCCACATGGTATCGCGATTGGACGCTGCCGGTGACAACATCTCTCGACTTACATCTTGAATACGGTCATAAAAAAATACGTCCGGTTTTTGTTTATTACAACAAATCCTATAATTTTTATCCGACAGACGTTCTCGATTTCAGCTGGACTTTTTCGTAAAGGAGGCGTTATATTGGAAGGTATCAGCAGCGAGGTGGTTGTCGCGGTATGCTCGCTTTTGGGCACGATGGCGGGCACGTTCGGAGGTATGCAGCTTACCAATTACCGCATAAAACAGCTGGAAAAAATGGTAAACAGACACAACGGCGTGATAGAGCGCATGGAGGTGCTGTTCGATCTCTGCGAACCCGCGCTGAAACGTTTTATCCGCAAGGAACAGTAATGAAACGGAGGCGGAGCGAATAATAATAATATGAAAGACAGACTGTTAAAATTAGCGGAAGTAAAATCAATAGTCACATTAACGCTCAACGCGGTGTTCTGCGCGCTTGCGTTCGTTCATGCGGTGAGCGCGGATCAGTTTGTAACGATATTTACAACGGTAATTGCGTTCTATTTCGGAACGCAGAGCGGAAAGGAGAAGTGAAGCTATGGCGGAAAAAGGCATAGACGTGTCGCGTTATCAGGGCAGTATAGATTTTTCAAGGCTGAAAAGCGAAACGGATTTTGTTATTATCCAAGCGGGTTACGGAAAATATTCCAACCAGACGGACGCTCGCTTTGAGCAAAATTACAGCGGCTGCAAAAAATACGGCATACCCTGCGGAGCGTACTGGTTTGCCTATGCAAAAAGCGTTGATGAAGCTATACTTGAAGCTAAAGCCTGTATCGAAGTCATAAAGGGCAGGAAATTCGAGTACCCGATATACTATGACGTCGAGGGGGAAAGCTTAACGAACAAAAGGACGGTGAGCGATATGTGCGCGGCGTTTTGCAGCGAGCTTGAAAAAGCGGGGTACTTCGCCGGCATTTACATGAGCCGTTCGCCGGCGCAGACATTTCTTGATGAAAGCACGGCGAAAAAGTACGCCCTATGGCTTGCCGAATACGGCTCTAAGCTCAATTACGGCGGTGCATACGGAATGTGGCAGTACACGTCGAGCGGCAAGGTCGGCGGTATAAGCGGCGATGTGGATCTCGACTATGTTTATGAGGACTATCCGACATTGATAAAAAACGCGGGTCTGAACGGCTACAAAAAGGAGGACGCTCCGAAGGCTCTCGACAGCGGCGGCTTCAAAAAGGGCGACAAGGGCGACGGCGTTCTCGCGCTCAAGTGCCTGCTAAAGCTCTCGGGCGTTAAGGGTCTCGACGACAGCGGCGGCTTCGGCGGGGGAACGCAGAACGCTGTCAATGCTCTGCTAAAAAAGTGGGGCTATAAGGAAAACGGCGTCGCGGGAGACAAATTTATAAAAAAGATCTATGACGGTTTGAAATAAAAACAGCGCGGCAAGGGGTGAGACTTCCTTTGCCGCGTTTTTAATATATTTCCAGCACTATGCAGGTGACGTTATCCCGTCCGCCGTTTTCAAGAGCGGCGTTGACGAGCGTTTTAGCCGCGCAGTCGGTCTCCTCGCTGAGAAGCGAACAGATCTGTTCTTTTTCGCACATATCCGAAAGTCCGTCGCTGCATATAAGCAGCTTGACCCCGCTTTTCAAGCGCACCGGCATACACGGCTGACAGTCGAGACCCATTCTTGCGCTGTCAGCTCCGATAAAGCCGGTAAGGCGGTGGTGGTCGGGACTGTTTTTGGCTTCCTCTTCGGTGTAAACGCCGGCTTTGATGTTCCTTACGGCAAGCGTATGATCCTCCGTTATCTGCAAAAGCGTGCCGTTCTGATAAAGATATATCCTGCTGTCGCCGAGGTAGAACGGATACGCCGAATCGCTTGACAGGCAGACCGCCGCGAACGTACAGCCGCCGCGGTCGACGCGCCTTTCTTCGAGCATATCGCATATGGCTGCGTTGGCGGTGCGGATATATTCGTTCATGTAAAACGGCAGCTCTGACGGAGAAGCAGACAAAAACGTTTCGTTCATTCCCTCGAGCCTTGCCGCAGCAAGCGCGGAAGCGGTCTCGCCGTAGGCTTCTCCGCCCATTCCGTCAAAAAGCGCGTAGATATGCGCGCTTTTGCGCAGCTCAAGATAACAGTCGCATTCTGCTCTGCCGTAGATATGGCGGCATTTTGAATCTATAAAAAAGCTGTCCTCGTTGTTTTTCCGCACTCTTCCGACGTCGGTAGCATAGCTGACCTTTATGTAGGAATACTCCGGCTCTTCGCTTTGCTTTTCGGCAATGGGAGCATAGCCCTGTCCGATATTTTTTTCCTCTTCGCTTTGTGCGTTCTTTTTAAAAATTTTCAAAAAAAGCCTTCCGAGCAAGACCTATCCCGCCTTTCGTAAATTATTTTTCAGCTTGTCTTTAAATTTCGCCGAAAGAATTATAAGCATTACCGTCATAAGTATCGGGAAGATAAGCGCAAGGGCAAAGCCGATACGCAGATCGCTTGAGAGACCGACAATGACCGGTCCGCTTGTGCAGCCGAGATCTCCGGCGAGGGCAAGAAGAGCGAACATCAGCGTTCCCCCTCCGGGGAGAAGCTTTGCGGCGATAGAGTACGTTCCTGGCCACATTATCGCGACTGCTAAACCGCATATCCCGCAGCCTGCAAGACTTACGGCGGGGTG
>CANQCJ010000209.1 GCA_947589205.1 uncultured Ruminococcus sp.
GAGGGCTGCGGAGTCGACTGCTCCTCCCTTACCGAGCTTATGATGAGCGAATGCTGCGGCTTTTCGGGCGAGGATATCATGTTTTCCTCAAACGTAACGCCGAAGGAGGATTATCTTAAAGCAAGAGAAATGGGCGCGTTCATAAATCTTGACGATTTTACACATATTGATTTTCTCGACAAGCTTTGCGGCATACCCGAGACTATTTTCTGCCGATACAATCCCGGCGGACATTTTGAGATAGAAACGCAGATAATGGATAATCCCGGCGAAGCAAAATACGGCTTTACGCACGAGCAGATTATAGAGGGATTCAGGATACTTAAAGAAAAGGGCGCGAAGCGTTTCGGACTTCATGCGTTTTTGGCTTCAAACACCGTTTCAAACGCATACTATCCGAAGCTTGCGAGAATACTTTTCGAGCTTGCAGCGGAGATAAAGCAAAGGACGGGCGTTCAGATCAAATATATAAACCTCTCCGGAGGAATAGGCGTGCCCTATACTCCCGACAAGGAGCCGAACGATATTTTTGCGATAGGCGAGGGCGTACGCAAGGCGTTTGAGGAGATACTCGTTCCCGCGGGAATGGGCGATGTGGCGATATTTACCGAGCTTGGAAGATATATGCTCGCCCCCTACGGACATCTTGTTACCAAATGTATCCACCACAAGCATATATACAAGGAATACGTTGGCGTTGACGCGACCGCCTGCGACCTTATGAGACCTGCGATGTACGGCGCGTATCACCACATAACCGTTCTCGGCAAGGAGGACGCGCCTTGTGACCACAAGTATGACGTGACAGGCTCGCTCTGCGAGAACAACGACAAATTCGCGGTGGACAGAATGCTGCCGGAAATAGACACCGGCGATATCCTCGTTATCCACGACACCGGCGCTCACGGCTACGCTATGGGTTACAACTACAACGGCAGACTTAAACACGCCGAGTTGCTGCTCAAAGAGGACGGCAGCGTTCAGCTGATAAGACGCGCGGAGACCCCTGCCGATTACTTCGCAACGTTTGATTTTTGCGATATTATGGATAAATACCGCGAGAAATGAAATTTCTCGCCTGAAATAAGATTTCTCGCCTGAAATAGTATTTCTCGCCTGAAACGGATCCCCATGAATAAACAGCATACATGGAACTGCAAAGCCGCAGAAGAGTACAGCTCTTTAGCGGCTTTTTTATGCAATTATGAATTTTTATTAAAAACTCTTGAAATATATAGCGGAATATAGTATAATTAATTTATGTATCGCAATGATCGGATACCCGATAGTTGCCTAAAATAAGATGAAAGGGATATGTCTTATGGATCTTGAAATGGTAAAATATTTGGCGGAGCTGGGCAAGCTGGAATTTACCGACGAAGCGCTTGCGAAAACTGCCGGAGAAATGACCGATATTATCGAACTTATGGACACGATAAAGGATATCGACGTTGAATACGACGCGCTAAAGGATAATCACAACGTTTTTCTCAACGAGCTGAGAAAGGACGAAAATGCTTCTTCAATGCCGTCCGATAAGGTGCTGCAAAACGCCGTTAATTCCGGCGGCTGCTTTGTTGTGCCCAAGGTAGTTGAATAATGAAAAAGGAGAGTGACAGCTTTGGAAAATAATTTTCGCACCGTTCTTGAAATGAGGAGCGCGCTCGATGAAAAAAAGATCTCGGCTAAGGAGCTGGCTCAGGGATATCTGAAAAATATCAGGGAGCACGACGATAAAATAAAAGCGTATATAACCGTGACAGAGGAGCTTGCCCTGCGGCAGGCAGATGAAGCGCAGAAGCTTATCGACGAAGGAAATGCGATGCCGCTTACCGGCATACCTATGGCGATAAAGGATAATATCTGCACCGAGGGAGTGCTTACGACCTGCGCTTCAAGAATGCTGGAGAATTTTATCCCGCCGTATAACGCTACCGTCATGGAAAAGCTCAACGCGCAGAGGATCGTAATGCTCGGCAAGACCTCTATGGACGAGTTTGCAATGGGCGGTTCGACGCAGACCTCGGCTTTTGCAAAGACGAAAAATCCGTTTGATATATCGCGCGTACCTGGCGGTTCTTCGGGCGGCTCGGCGGCTGCTGCAGCCGCGGATATGTGCGCGGCGGCTCTCGGCTCGGATACCGGCGGTTCTATAAGGCAGCCGTCCGCATTCTGCGGAGTTGTCGGAATGAAGCCTACCTACAGCAGAGTTTCAAGATACGGACTCGTAGCGTTCGCTTCCTCGCTCGACCAGATAGGCCCGATCGCCAAAAGCAGCGCGGACTGCGCGGTGATATTGAACCAGATCTGCGGTTTTGACATACATGACGGAACAAGCTCGAAAAATCCGGCGGACGATTTTACAAAGAAGATAGGTCAGCCGATAAAGGGCATGAAAATAGCTCTCCCTGAGGAATTTTTCGCAGACGGCATCGACGAGGAGATCAGGAACAGCGTTTTAAAAGCCGCTGATGCTTACAAGCAGCTCGGAGCGGAGCTTATAGAATGCTCCATGCCCTCGCTCAAATACGCGATACCGGCATACTATCTTATTTCTTCGGCGGAAGCCGCTTCAAATCTTTCGAGATATGACGGAATAAAATACGGCCACAGAGCCGCTCAGGCGGACAGCTATGAGGAGCTTATCAAGCGTTCGCGCTCGGAGGGCTTCGGCGACGAGGTAAAAAGAAGGATACTTCTCGGAAACTACGCGCTTTCAAGCGGATATTATGACGCCTATTACGGAAAGGCGATGGCGCTTCGTCAGGTAATAAGAGACGAATACGGCGCGATATTTGAAAAATGCGACGCCGTGCTGACTCCGACCACTCCGGCGGTCGCCTACCGTCCCGAGGAACAGGTCAGCGACCCGGTAAAGATGTATCAGGCGGATATCTGCACCGTAACGGTAAATATCGCGGGACTTCCTGCGGTGTCCACGCCCTGCGGCTATGATAAGGACTCAATGCCGATAGGAATGTCGATAATAGGAAAAAGATTTGACGAACAGACGGTCATACAGCTTGCGGACGCTTTTGAACGCACATTTGAAGCGGCAAAGCCGAAGCTCTGACAGGAGGCAATTGAAAAATGGAAAAATATATTACCGTTATAGGTCTTGAGATCCACGCCGAGCTGCTTACAAAATCCAAGGTATTCTGCACCTGCTCTGCCGAATTCGGCGGAGACCGCAACACACGCTGCTGCCCTGTCTGCACCGGAATGCCCGGAACGCTGCCGGTCATAAATCAAACGGCGGTGGAATACGCCGTAAAGGCGGGCTATGCGCTCAACTGCCATATAAACAAATTCTCGGTATTTGACAGAAAGAACTATTTCTATCCCGA
>CANQCJ010000210.1 GCA_947589205.1 uncultured Ruminococcus sp.
GAGACCGTAGTAAACGGCGCTGCTGCGGAGGTCATGAGACTTATTGATGATATAGATATCGAAGCGGCGGAAAAGATAGCTGACGCCGTCAATGAAGCGGCAAGCAAGCTCGAGCTGCACAATATGCTAATGAAGCAGTTTGACAACGAGCTTTCGGGAAAATACTACAACGCGGTAAAACAGCTTTTTATCGACACGCACAAAAACGAGCAGGAGACCGCCGAGGAAACGCAGCCGGAGGCTGCCGAACAGCCGGCTCAGCCGAAAAAGGTCGATAATGTCATGAAAAAACGTCTCCACGCGATACTTGACGACATAGCGACCTTCGACGAATTTTCCGGAACGGTCGCGCTGATAAATCAATCCAACACCTCTCAGCAGCTTTATATAAACATGATGCAGCGTTTCAAAAAGGATCGCGGCAGAACGCTTTACAACGCTATCAAGAACGATTTCCGCAGTTTTATAGGCGAGGACAAGAAGGTCAAAAAGCACAGAACAAAGCGCGCCGATAACGAACAGCAGAACTCCGTACAGACCGCCGCCGTTCCCGCGGAAGCCGCGCCGACAGTATCTGTGCCGAAAGAGAATGCTTCGCCCAAATCGAAGTCCGCCGACAAACTCACCGATGAGGAGCTTGCGGCGGTAAGAGAAATAATGGAAGGCTGCACCTCCTCGCACGATCTTTACATCGGCGTCATAAAGCGTTTCAAAAGAAGCAGAGGTCTTGCCATCTATAATTCCGTCAAGGACGAATTTCACCGCAGACAGGCTGCCGTAAAGGGTGGGGAGGTATGAGCTTTATTATCGCTTCCGACATACACGGCTCGGCTTATTATTGTAAAAGGCTTGCGGAAAAATTTGTAAGCTGCGGCGCAAAAAAGCTTATCCTGTTAGGCGACCTGTTATATCACGGACCGCGAAACGATCTGCCGAGAGATTATTCCCCAAAGCAGACGGCGGAGCTTTTAAACGCGCTTGCAGGCGGCATTATCGCGGTGCGCGGCAACTGCGACAGCGAGGTAGATCAGATGATGCTGGATTTTCCGATGCTTTCGGACAGCGCGCTTATCTGCGCTTACGGAATAACGGCGTTTGCAGTGCACGGACATAAATTAAACGAACAATCTCCGCCTCTTTCGGACGGAGATATACTGCTTTACGGACATACGCATATCCCGGAGGACAAGCTTGCGGAGATCGGCGGCAGGAGGCTGCGCCGAATAAATCCCGGGTCGGTCTCAATACCAAAAAATGGCTCGCGCAATCAATGCCTTTTGTGGGACGAAAACGGTTTCGCTCCGATCTGTCTCGACGAATGAGCGGTATTATGTTTTTTCACTAAAAATTTGCTTTGAATTTTGGTATTAAGTGATAATTTGATGATTTTTAATAAATAATGTTGCATTTTTTCTGAAAATGTGCTATGATAAATAATAAAGACTTATTTCTATATAGTCATCAGGTAAAATTTGAAAGGATTGATCAAATTGAAGACAAAAAATTGTCCGTTTTGCGATAAGGAAATATCAGATGAGGCGATAATATGCAAATTCTGCCACAGGCTTCTTATTGATGAAAACGGAAATGATATACTGCCCGAATCGGTCGAGGCTGCAAACGCCGAGCAGGCTGAAGCCCCGATAGAGCAGACCGAACAGCCGCAGCAGACGGAAGAGGACGACAAGACTATCGTTTATTCTAAAGACGAGCTTAAAAAGGCGATGGAGAGCGTTTCCGAAAACGCAGACGAGGAGCAGGAAGAAGAGCCCTTCGAGGAGGATGAGGAGGAAGTACCTGCGGCTGATGAAAGACCCGATTTTCGCGGCAGCGGATATACATATAACGAGGATTACGCGCAGATGTTTGCCGAGCGCGAAAAGGATGACGGAGATAATTATTATCCGGAAGAACAGGACGACGAATACGACCCCAAGCGCACGTTTATCATAACCGCTATCATAACGCTGGGAATACTTATCGTTGTTATAGCGGCGGTATGCGTCGGCTATAAGCTTTTCGGCTTTGGCGATGACGATAAGGACAAGACTTCAAGTCAGGCGACATACTCTGCCGTAGTCACTGCTTCTTCTCAGTCGGAGGAGGAGAATACATCATCTCTCGAGGACATCTTCATTCCGCAGGTGACCGACGATACCGTTTCGGAAGCTCCCGAGGAAACAAGCGACAGCACGCTCTCCGATCCCGTTGTTTTGGATTCCGTCACCGATCCTAACGCTTCTTCTGCGACAGACAGCATGATAAGCAGCTCCGAGGCTTCGACCGACAGTACGGCATCGACCGATTCGACTGCTGACAGCTCGACCGACTCGACAGCCGACAGCTCTGCCGATTCGGCTGCCGCCGACCCGAACGGTCCGGGATTTGCTCCCGCCGGCTCGTACTACAGCTGGGACGAAGCGAACACTATCATAAACAACTACTTCACCGCAAACGGAATGAACGGCAGCTATTCATACCAGTACGGCACTGACGGTGTTGAAATGGTATACGGCTATACAGACGAAAACGGAAACACGACCAACTACCGAGTAGACCTTCAGACCGGCGCAGTAAGCGCGATCTGATCTTAATGGAGGAAGATCCGTATGGAAACAAAATTCTGTCCGCGCTGCGGCAGATCGGTGCCTGCCGATGCTATCACCTGTAAGCACTGCGGAAATATGTTCTTCTCATCGGAGGCGGATATAGATACCGTTAATTTCGCCGCAGACGATGATGAACAGAATACAGATCTGACTGATATAGAGACGGGCGAAGAGCTTTACGGTGATGAATATGAAGGCGATGAGGAATATGACGAGGACGCTGAAGAGGACGAGGAGGAGTATTCAGCCGCCGAGTACAAATACCGCAGGATATTGTTTATTATTATCGGAATAATAATAGTGCTTCTTGCGATTCTGATATTTATGATCGCCGTTTACATGACAAATAAAGACAATTCCGATTTTACGCAAAAATCCGACGCGCCGACCATATCCTTCCCGAAGGTCTCTTATGCGGATCTCGAAAGCGAGGAAACGAGCACGCAAGCCGAGACTTCGAGCGAGGACGCTGAGGACGACGAGTCGAGCGAGGAGGAAAAGGAGTCCAAGAAGGATAAGGATAAGGACAGCAAAAAGGACGATGAGGATTCAAGCGAAGCCGAGCTTCCGGAGGAGAGAGTACCCGATGATACCTCGTCCACAACGTCCGCTCCCGAGACAAATCTTCCCCCCGACAGCAGCTCTGCTCCCGCAGAGACGAGCAGCGCTGAGCCTTCGAGCAGCGATACCGACAGCAGCAAGGCGGACAAAC
>CANQCJ010000211.1 GCA_947589205.1 uncultured Ruminococcus sp.
AACGGTCCTTTCGGCGAATCGGATACAGCGTAGGCAAGTCTGCTGCCCCTTACCGGAGAATAGATGAGATAATATTTTCCGTTTATCTTGCGCGGCGAGCTTGCTTCAAAAAACCGCTGCTCCTCGGGAATATCCCCGCTGTCGCCGATAACCGGGCGCATATATGAATTATCCAAAATTTCGTACATATTAGCCGGATCTATCTCGTTCATGTTCGATTCGGTAAATCCGTAATAGACATAGACCCTTCCGTCGTCGTCGGCGAGCACGCCCGCATCGTTAAATATACCGTCGTCGCCGACCTTGGTACTGTCCGAATATTTGTACTGTCCGAGTAGCTTGGTCGCTGACGCCCACCGCGCCTTTAGATCCGACTATATAGGCATAAAGGTAGTATTTTCCGTCCTTTTCGATAACGTCGGGAGCGTACAGCTCGCTTGTCGTCCAAGGGGCGTCGCAGGGCGAGCCGTCTGAATTTTTCGTGCGGAAGGAATCGCCGTGGCACTGCCAGCTGTTAAGATCGTTAAGCGGCGCAGACCATACCTTTAACTTAAAATCGCAAAAAGCGTTAGCCGCTGCTCTGTCGTGCGAGCCGTAAAGATAAACTCTGTCGCCAAAGACGCGCGGTTCGCCGTCCGGGATATATTCCCAGAGCGGAAGTATAGGATTTGGCATTATCTCACTCTCCTTAAAATATTTTTATTGGAATAATTTAATTATAGCATAAAACGACAGTGTAATTTGTTAATACTTCGTTAATTTTATCGCAAACTATCGTTTTTAGCGCGCATATGTCTGTTTAGCCGAGCGGCAGTCATAAGCGGCGGCTTGTATACATAGAATAAAAGTACAAGCAAGGAACGGAGATGAAATAAAAATGCAGACGGCATCAAAGCTGGAGCTTGCCGCGCGGCTGCTGCCGGAAAGACTTTTCTCAGCGCTTATGAGCGTAAGCAAAAGCGAACGCGAGACGATGACGGAGCTAAGGCTGCGGCGGGAGAGGTTTTTCAGCGCGTCACTTTACGGAAAGGAATATTTCATTACCGACAGCGGACGGCTTATGAACGGCTGCGCCGAGGCGGTAAGGGTAAGCGCTGAGGATATAGAGATAACCTTCAAAAACGCCTTTCGCGGTTCGGTGCATTCCTTTCCGCGCGAGCTTTCACAGGGCTTTATAGCCTGCGAGGGCGGGAGCAGAGCGGGATTTTGCGGAACAGCCGTTATCGACCCGAAAAGCGGCGAGGTGACCTCGGTCAAGGGGATATCTTCTGTAAATATAAGAATAGCGCACGAGGTGACGGGCTGCGCGGAGGGTCTTGCGCAAAGGGTCTTTGGCGATTGCCTTGCTTCGCTGATAATAGCTTCACCCCCATGCGGAGGAAAAACGACAATGCTGAGAGATCTCAGCCGCATACTCGGTCAGCGTTACAGCGTAGCTCTTATAGACGAGCGCGGAGAGCTTGCAAGCTGCATTGACGGCAGTGCGGGGAACGATATAGGACCTAAGACGGATATTTTCAGCGGCTATCCGAAGGCTGCGGCTGTTGAAACGGCGGTCAGGGTGATGTCGCCGGATATTATCATATGCGATGAGATCGGCTCTCCGGGGGATCTTCGGGCTCTCGAATACGCGGTAAATTCCGGAGTAAAGCTTGTGTGCAGCTGTCATGCGTCAAGTATTGACGAGCTTAAAAAGCGTCCTGCGGCGGGCAAGCTGATAAAGCAGGGGATATTCGATCACGCAGCGCTTCTCGGAACGGGCAGTATCTGCGGAAGAGTAAAAACTCTTTATGATCTCAGGGAGTGAGCAAGGCTTGAAGCTTTTTGGAATGATAATTCTCGTTATCTGCGGAACGCTGTTGGGTGCGAACGCCGCGGAGGGCTGCAAAAGACCGATCGAGGCTCTAAGCCGCGCCGAACGGCTTTGTGCAGGGCTGATGATAATGCTCGAATACGAAGCTCCGACAGTCGAGGATATGCTTAAAAGATTAAAGGATATATCCTCCGACGGACTTATCGTAATTTCACGCGGGTATTCAGCGCGTGAGGAGCTTATCGAAGCGATAGAGGCTAACGAGGACGGATTTTACGAAGCGGATATGCGGCGGTTAAAGGAGCTTTTTATCTCTTTGGGAAGCGCGGACAAGGACTGCGAGCTTGCGCGGGTCGCTTCGGCGAGAGAGTATTTTATCTCACGCGAAAAAGAGACCGCGCCTAAAGCAAAGCATGACGAGAGACTTTACCGCTCTCTCGGAACACTCGGAGGGATATTTGCGGCGGTAATGCTTATGTAAAAAGCCGCGGTTAAGGAGGTCAGCAGTGGAAATAGATCTTATCTTCAAGATCGCCGCAGTAGGTATCATCGTAGCGGTACTCGTTCAGCTTTTAAAGCGGGCGGAGCGTGACGAGCAGGCGATGATGACGACGCTTGCGGGACTTATCGTAGTGCTTATGATGATAATAGCCAAGATCGCGGAGCTTTTCGACACGATCAAGACGCTGTTCGGCTTTTATTGATGAACGCAGTACTCACCGCCGCGGCGTTTTGCATAACAGCCTGCGTACTCTTAAAAATAATATCCTCCGAAACGCCCGCCGTAAAGACGGTCTGCGCAATAGCGGCAGCCTGTCTTGTAATGATAAGATTTTTAGATTCTTTTCTTTCTATCTCCGATTCGCTTACGGAGCTTTTTGACAGCGCGGGACTTGACGAGGAATATCTAAGGATAATTTTCAAGGCTCTCGGCATATGCTATCTTACACAGCTCGGCTGCGATATATGCCGCGACTGCGGAGAAAGCGCGATAGCCTCACAGCTCGAGCTTTTCGGAAAAGCCGCGCTTCTTATCGTTTCCCTTCCGCTTTTTTCCGCTGCGGCGGATATGATAAAAACCCTGCTGATGATATGAATGAAGGAAAAAATGAAATGAAAAAAACTGCCGCGTTGATTATATCGCTGATAATGCTTTTGTTATTTTGCCCGATGTGGGTCTTTGCGGAAATTTCCGAGACCGATCCTCAGGGCGGGATAGAGACGATAAACGAAAAAACCGAGCGGGCGATAGCTTCCGCGCTTGACGACGAGACGAAGCGAACGCTGAACGAAAACGGCATCGACGGATCGGATATATCGGGTCTCAGCATACCGTCGATAATAAACGCAATAAAAAACGAGATAGCGGAAACGATATATGCGCCGATAAAAACGCTTGCAAGACTTGCGGCGGTTCTGATACTTTCGGCTCTTGCAAAGAGCATGGCGAGCGAAGCGGCAGTGACCGGAGCGTTTTCGACGGTGAGCGTTCTCGGGTGCATAACGGT
>CANQCJ010000212.1 GCA_947589205.1 uncultured Ruminococcus sp.
TGTACACCGCCAGAAAATCCTCGTCCCAACCGCCGAAATCCTCTATCGTGACAAGATCGAGGTTTAAGTCGAACGTGTCGGAAAATTCATTCAGTATATCGGGGTTTGACGGACGGTAGAAATTTTGTCCCGCAAGACGCTGCGCTTCATCGGAATAGAGATAATTCAGATATTCCGTGGCGACCTCTCTCGTACCTCTTTCATCGACAACGCTGTCAACAACAGCGACGGACGGCTGCGCAAGTATGCTTATGCTCGGCGTTATTATCTCGTATTCATCGGGGTGATCCTGTATCGAAAGATACGCTTCGTTTTCCCATGCAAGCAGCACATCGCCCTGACCGTTCTCAACGAACGTCGTGGTAGCTCCTCTTGCGCCGGAATCGAGCACGAGCACATTTGCAAAAAGCTTTTTCATAAAGTCCTTTATCTGTTCCTCATCATCGCCGAACTGCTTTTGCGCGAACGCCCACGCGGCAAGATAATTCCACCTTGCGCCGCCCGACGTTTTCGGGTTGGGCGTTATTATACCCACACCGTCCTTAACGATGTCGTCCCAGTCGTGAATGTCCTTCGGATTTCCCTTGCGGACAAGGAAAACTATCGTCGAAGTATAGGGCGAGCTGTCCTTGTCGAACTCATTCACCCAGCCGTCCTCGATAAGACCCGCGTCACGGACGGCGTTTACGTCATATTCAAGCGCAAGCGTTACAACATCGGCTTCAAGCCCGTTAGCGACCTCGAGAGCCTGCTTGCCCGAACCGCCGTGCGACTGAGTTATCTCAACGTCCTGACCCTTGGTCTCCTTCCAATGCTTTGCGAAGATCTCGTTGTAAGCCGCATACAGCTCGCGGGTCGGATCGTAGGAAACGTTCGTTATAGTCACCTTTCCCGAATCGTTATTGCTTTTGCTGTCCGATTTGTCGGAGGAGCCGCAGGCTGTAAGCAGTGTTGCGGCGGCAAGGGTAAAGGCTAATACGGAAGAAATTATTTTTTTCATTTTAATGACCTCATTTCGTTATTTTTAGATTTTTTTTACAGAAAAAATGAGATCCCGGCATCGGATAAGTCCTCCGGCAGAGGTAAGAAATGAACGAAGCATTTTTTAACGCCTCCTATATCATATAAAATCAGTAGGTTTACTATGCTTTATAAGATACCACTGCAATTTCGTTTTGTCAAGACATTTTTATCAATTTCGGTGTTTTGCATAGTATTCACATGGATTTACTATATTTTTTAGAAAAAATATATCAAGCCGCTGCCGTTTTCCTCTTAAATACAGTAATTAAAGCAGCTGCTTCTGCGTTCAACGATATCCTCCAGGGTTATGCCGCCCACGGTTTTTTCGATAGCCTCTCCGACCTCCCTCCAGACAAATTGAAGATCGTCGTCATTTGTGCCGAACGAAAGAACGCTCCCCTCGGTAGCCGTAAGAATATCCCCGAGCGTACACCGCTGCGGGGGAACGTTAAGCATATATCCGCCTTTGTTTCCTCTGTTTGCCAGTATAAGCCCGCTTTTTGAGAGCATGGGGACTATCTGCTCGAGATATTTTTTCGATATATTCATTCGCCTTGAAATATCAGCCAAAGAAATATAGCCGCTTTGGTAATGCTCGGCGAGATCTACAAGCAGCTTTAATGCGTAATCCGATTTAGATGTTATCCTCACTTGCTTTACTCCTTTATTTCATATTATATAAATAGGTTTTGTATGATTTAATTATACCCCTTTGACCGAACCTTGTCAATTGGGCAGAGAGTACAACTTTTTTATTTTTTTCAGGAAAATAAATGTGCAAAACGCAGAAATCATATAAAACCTATTGACTTACTATGAAAAGAGTGATAAAATGTCATTACACTTATTTTGAAATGAGAACGTGTTCTCATATAAGACGTGCGCTGATACCGTGACAACACGTTCTGAGGGGGTAAACGCAAATGAAATTCAATACCGCACTGCTGCATCCTTCGCCGCAGTCGGAACGCTCTAAGCTTAACGATCCATTTGGCTCGACTCTTACGCCTATATATCAGGTGAGCGCGTTTGAGCACGGCTCGGCTGAACGGCTTGAAAAGGTGTTCGGCAATAACGCCGGCGGATTTGCTTATACCCGCATAAGCAACCCGACCGTGGACGCTTTTGAAAAAAGGATCGCATACATAGAAAAAGGAATAGGCGCGGTCGCCTGTTCGTCCGGCATGGCGGCGGTAACTATGTCGCTGCTGAATATTCTTGAAAGCGGCGACGAGGTAATTGCCGGAGCGGGACTGTTCGGCGGCACGATAGATCTTTTTCACGACCTTGAAGCGTTCGGCATAAAGACTAGGTTTGTAAAGCATATAACAAAAGAGGAGATAGAGCCGCTTATAACCGAGAAAACAAAAGCCGTTTTCGGCGAGGTCATAGGCAATCCCGCGCTTGACGTTGTGGATATAAAAAGCGTCGCGCAGCTTCTTCACAGCTATCGTATACCGTTTATCGCAGACTGCACGACCTGCACACCGTATCTGGTAAACGCTTTCGAGCTCGGCGCGGATATAGTGGTGCATTCTTCTTCAAAATACATAAACGGCGGCGGAAACGCCATAAGCGGAGTTATAATAGACAACGGCAGCTTCAGCTGGGACGAAAAGCGTTACAAGGGCTTTGCGGAATATAAAAGGTACGGAAAATTTGCCTATCTTGCAAAGCTTAGAAACGGTCTTTGGCGCAATGTCGGAGCCTGTCTGTCGCCGATGAACGCCTTTTTGAATCTTGTCGGAATGGAGACTATGGGTCTCAGAATGGAACGCCTTTGCTCTAATGCTCTTGCGCTTGCGCAGTTTCTCGAAAACGACGGACGCGTTACGGTAAATTATCCCGCTCTTCCGTCAAGCCCCTATTATCGGCTCGTTCGGGAGCAGTTCGGCGGCAGGGGCGGCGCTGTCGTAACGCTGCGCGCGGGCAGCAAGGAAAAAGCGTTCAAGCTGATAAACAATCTGAAATATGCGGTAAACGCCACAAATATCGGCGACGTCAGAACGCTTGTTATACACCCGTCAAGCACGATATACGCTCATTCAAGCGAGGAGCAGAGACAGGCCGCGGGCGTTTACGACGATCTTATCCGCGTTAGTCTCGGCATCGAGGATATCGACGATATGACCGCAGATTTTAAACAGGCGATAGACCGAATACGGGAGGAATAAATATGGCTGTCGATTATGCAGTATTAAAAAAAGGCGGATTTATGCGCCAGAAACAAAAAAATAATTTTTCGCTGCGCCTGCGCGTGGTCGGCGGAAAGCTTACGGCAGTAC
>CANQCJ010000213.1 GCA_947589205.1 uncultured Ruminococcus sp.
CGCTCTGCGGAGATATAACGTCCGACAGTGAGCTTGCCGAGCGCATAGGCGGCGGGTACGATATAGTCTGCGCGAACATTGTCGCGGACGTGATAATCGCCATGAGCGGCTTTTTCGGCGGATTTTTAAAGGACGGCGGCAGGCTGGTCATCTCCGGTCTGATAGATCAGCGCAAGCAGCAGGCGATAGAAGCCGTCAAGGCGAACGGGTTTGCACTGTTAGAAGAGAAGTCTTTGGAGGATTGGAACGCGGCGTGCTTTCAGAAGATAGAGGTAAGAGGTAAGCGTCTGAACACAGTTCAGACTGTAAGATGCTTCGCGAAGCTGAAAAATTAATTTATCTTATATTTTCTCTAAATCTTCTAAACCATTTTCTTCGTTGGCGTAAGCCAACGAGAAATATCCTACCTTTGACTCTTACCTCTTACATCTTAAAAGCCGGAGCGCAGGCGAAGGCGTTCTTCCGAACAGCGTAAAAATCAACACGACCTAAAAAGAAAGGAATAATACTATGACAGCAGTTTTCTTTGTTCTAAAAAAGATCGACCTTGTGGACGCGATAATGAACTCTTTGGCGGAGGCGGGTATACGCGGCGGCACGGTGATAGATTCGGCGGGCATGGCGGGGTCTATCGCGAAGATGAACAGCAATGTCGCAATGGTGCAGCTTTTGCGCGGTATATTGTCGGGCGAGGACGATTCGCACAAATCAAAGACGATATTCGTCATCGTCCGCGACGACCGGATAGAAACGGTCAAAAAAGCGATAACCGCCGTAACGGGCGAGCTTTCAAAGCCCAACGCCGGAATAATGTTCGGCATACCGATAAGCTTTGTAGACGGTATCGAGGACGCGGACTGACGTTTTATAAGGATATTTTGCGCAGGCCTATTGCCTGCGCTTTATTATTAATTGTGAAAGCAATCAAAAAATCATTGACAAGCAAACGTAAATGTTGTATAATTAAAACAACGAAAAATGAAAGGATAGATGCTCTATGTCCGAAACAATAGCGCAAATGCAGAAAAAAATAATCGAGCTGAAAAAACAAAAGGATATATGTATTTTAGCGCACAGCTATCAGGCGCGCGAGATAATCGAAGCAGCGGATATCACGGGGGATTCCTATAAGCTCTCGGCGGAAGCGGCTAAGGTGGGGAATAAAAATATAGTGTTCTGCGGCGTTCACTTTATGGCGGAGACCGCGAAAATGCTCTCTCCCGATAAGCACGTTTATCTTGCGAACATGGGCGCGGGCTGTCCTATGGCGGAGCAGATGGAGCCTGAAATGATAGCTCTTTTAAAAGCCGCCGAGCCGGACAGAAAAGTCTGCGCTTACATAAACACCACCGCCGCGCTAAAGACCGTCTGCGACGTCTGCGTGACTTCTTCGTCGGCTGTCGATATTATCAGCAAAATGGAGGATAAAAAGATACTGTTTATCCCCGACTGCAACCTCGGCGCGTTCGTTCAAAGGGCTTGCCCGGATAAGGATATAAAGCTTTTGCAGGGCGGCTGTCCGGTACATAATTCGGTGACGGCGAACGAAGCGCGGATGGCAAAGGAGGCTCACCCCGGCGCGCTGCTTCTCGTTCACCCCGAATGCGATCCGAGGGTCGCGGAGCTTGCCGACTATGTAGGTTCTACCGCGGGGATAATGAGCTTTGCCAAAAAGAGCAGTGCTAAGGAATTTATCATCGGCACGGAAATAAGCATAGCGGAGCATTTGCAGTATGAATGCCCCGAGAAGAAATTCCATATACTTTCTAAAAAGATACTCTGCCCGAACATGAAGCTCACCACACTGCCTGACGTTTACGCGCTTTGTCAAGCTGTCGGCACGAGTGAAGCGGACAAAAACGAGATAGTTATGGACGATGAGCTTATCAGAAAAGCGCGCGTCTGCATTGACGAAATGCTTAGATTGGGCTGAGAGGAGAAGGCTTATGACGGACGTTGAACAGAATAAAAGCGAATTTATCCGTATATTCAAGGAGAATATAACCCGTCCCGGCTCGGATAAGCTGTTGAGCTGGCTGCAAAGCGAGGGGAGCGATTTCTTTTACGCGCCCGCTTCTACCCGCTACCACGGCGCATACGAGGGCGGACTTTGCGAGCATTCGCTTAACGTTTATTACTGTTTAAAGGATTATCTTGCCAGAGAGCGGGTAAAAAACGATTACGCGCTCAGCTATTCCGAGGAAAGCATAGCGATCGCCGCGCTGCTTCACGATCTTTGCAAGATAAATCTGTATAAGGCTTCCACAAAAAACGTCAAGACCGAAAACGGCTGGCAGACCGTTCCGACATATCGTTTTGTCGAGGAGCTGCCCTACGGTCACGGCGAAAAAAGCGTTTACATAATAAGCGGCTTCATGCGCCTTACCCGCGATGAGGCTATGGCGGTGCGCTGGCATATGGGCTTTTCGGGAGAAGAAAACGTCAATACTATCGGCAACGCCCTCGAGCGTTTCCCGCTTGCACTTGCAATACACATAGCGGACATGGAGGCGACATTCTACATGGAGGGCAAGGATCAGGACGAAAGGACTTGGTGAAAAAATATGAATATAGATACCATACTTAGTGAGCTGACATTGGAGGAAAAAGCGTCGCTTTGCTCAGGCGCGGATTTCTGGCACACAAAAGCCGTTGAACGTCTCGACATCGGACGGATAATGGTCTCGGACGGTCCTCACGGACTAAGAAAAATGAAGGACGATGCGGAAAACCCGAACGAATCTATAAAAGCCGTCTGCTTCCCGAGCGCGGCGGCGCTGGCGTGTTCGTTTGACCGCGATCTTATTTTTGAAATGGGAAAGGCTCTCGGAGAGCAGTGCAGAGCGGAAAACGTCGCGGTGCTGTTAGGACCGGGAGCGAACATAAAGCGTTCTCCGCTTTGCGGAAGAAATTTCGAGTATTTTTCCGAGGATCCCTATCTTGCATCGCAGATGGCGGCTTCGCACATACGCGGCGTTCAGAGCATGGGGGTAGGCACGTCGCTGAAGCATTTTGCCGCGAACAATCAGGAGACCCGCAGAATGAGCGTTTCGGAAAAAATAGACGAGCGCACGCTTCACGAAATTTACTTAGCCGCGTTTGAGACCGCCGTAAGGGAAGCCAAGCCGTGGACGGTGATGTGCTCCTACAACAAGATAAACGGCGAATATTCTTCTCAGAACAGGTATCTTCTCACGGACGTTTTAAGAGACAAATGGGGCTATGAGGGGCTTGTCGTGACCGACTGGGGCGCGGCGGACGACAGAGTAAAGGGCATACGCGCCGGCTGCGACCTTGAAA
>CANQCJ010000214.1 GCA_947589205.1 uncultured Ruminococcus sp.
TATTCCAACGACGTCTACCTGCGCGGACTGATAGAATTTACATCATACTGCAAAAACGACTGCCTGTACTGCGGTCTGCGCCGCTCCAATCTTAACGCGGAGCGTTACAGGCTGACAAAAGAGGATATTCTCGAATGCTGCGCCGACGGCTACTCTCTCGGCTACCGCACCTTCGTTTTGCAGGGCGGCGAGGATCCGCATTTTTCAGATGATGACATATGCGGGATCGTTTCGGATATAAAGTCGCGCTATCCCGACTGCGCGGTGACGCTCTCTATCGGCGAAAAACCGCGGGAAAGCTATCAAGCGTATTTTGACGCGGGCGCGGACAGGTATCTTCTGCGGCATGAGACCGCGAACGAGGAGCACTATTCCAAGCTTCACCCGAGCGAGCTTTCGCTCAAAAACCGCAAACGCTGCCTGTTCGATCTTAAAGAGATAGGCTATCAGGTCGGCACGGGATTTATGGTAGGTTCGCCCTACCAGACGGCGGCGAATTTAGCGGAGGATATGATGTTTTTAAAAGAGCTTTCCCCGCAGATGGTGGGCATAGGTCCGTTCGTACCGCATTCGCAGACGCCGTTCAAGGATATGCCGCGGGGCACTGCGGAGCTGACTATTTTCATGATAGCTCTTATCCGCCTCACACTCCCCGACGCGCTTATCCCGGCTACGACCGCGCTGGCTACTATCGACCCTATAGGCAGGGAAAAGGGCATTCAAGCCGGAGCTAACGTATGTATGCCGAATCTCTCGCCTATGCAGGTGAGGAAAAAATATATGCTGTATGACAACAAGGTCTGCACCGGCGACGAATCGGCGCAGTGCAGGAGCTGTATGCAGCGGCGGCTGGAGAGCATAGGCTTTACCGCCGCGGTTTCAAGAGGAGACAATGTTTCCTTTATCAAGAATTTACGAAAGGAAGATATAAATAATGTACGACCCTAGATCATTAAAGGCGGAGGAATTTATAGACCACGCCGAAATACTTGAAACGCTTGAATATGCAGAGCAGAACAAGAACAATAAAGAGCTTATAGAGCAGATACTCGAAAAGGCAAAGCCGAGAAAGACCGAAAACGGCACTGTCTGTGCGGGACTTACCCACCGCGAAGCGAGCGTGCTTTTAGCCTGCGAGGACAAAGAGCTTATCGAAAAAATGTATACTCTTGCAGAGGAGATAAAGCTTGCGTTCTACGGCAACAGAATAGTAATGTTCGCCCCGCTTTATCTTTCAAACTACTGCGTAAACAAGTGCGTGTACTGTCCCTATCATCACCAGAACAAGCATATCCCCCGCAAGAAGCTGACTCAGGAGGAGGTAGCGCAGGAGGTAATTGCTTTGCAGGATATGGGTCACAAGCGTCTTGCGATAGAAGCGGGCGAGGATCCGGTGAACAATCCTATAGAGTACATTCTTGAATGTATAAAGACCATTTATTCGATAAAGCACAAAAACGGCGCGATAAGAAGAGTAAACGTAAATATCGCCGCTACAACGGTCGAAAATTACCGCAAGCTAAAGGAAGCAGGTATCGGTACTTACATACTCTTCCAGGAGACATATCACAAGGAAAGCTATGAAAAGCTTCACCCGGCGGGACCTAAGCACGATTACGCTTACCACACCGAAGCTATGGACAGAGCTATGGACGGCGGTATAGACGACGTAGGTCTCGGCGTACTGTTCGGTCTCGAGCTTTATAAATACGAATTTGCGGGACTTCTCATGCACGCGGAGCACCTCGAAGCCGTTCACGGCGTAGGACCGCACACGATAAGCGTTCCGCGCGTAAAGAGAGCCGACGACATCGATCCGAGCACGTTCGACAACGGCATTGACGACGATACCTTCGCTAAGATAATCGCCTGCATAAGGATCGCCGTTCCCTACACCGGAATGATAATTTCCACCCGCGAGAGCGAAGCCTGCCGCAACCGCGTTCTCAGTCTCGGCATATCGCAGATCTCCGGCGGTTCGCGCACCTCGGTAGGCGGCTATGCGGGATATTCGGCTGACGAAAGACCCCACGACACCGAGCAGTTTGACGTTTCCGACCAGAGAAGCCTTGACGAGGTAGTTAAATGGCTGATGGATCTCGGATATATCCCCTCCTTCTGCACCGCCTGCTACCGCGAGGGCAGGACAGGCGACCGTTTTATGGCGCTGTGCAAAAATATGCAGATCTTAAACTGCTGCCACCCCAACGCGCTTATGACGCTGAAGGAGTATCTGGAGGACTACGCAAGCGAGGAGACGAGGAAAATCGGCATGGCGCTGATTGACAGGGAGCTTGAAAATATCCCTAATCCTAAGGTAAAGCAGAAGGCGTATGAGTGCATACATGACATAGAGGGCGGACAGAGGGATTTTAGGTTTTAAGAAAAAATTGTGTTGACTAATATGTAAATTAAATAGTATACTATTTACAGAAGGTGATGCACAGCCTTATAAGTGAGCGAGTTATAAGCGGGTGATGCACAGCCCTAAAATGAGC
Source organism: uncultured Ruminococcus sp. (assembly GCA_947589205.1). Taxonomy (GTDB): domain Bacteria; phylum Bacillota; class Clostridia; order Oscillospirales; family Ruminococcaceae; genus YE71. The sequence continues at coordinate 2,499 of CANQCJ010000214.1, forward strand.
GAGTTAACAGATGGCAGAGGCTGGTTAGTCTCTGCTATTTTCTTACGGCACTAATGAAAATTAACGCAAATATTTATAATATTTAAAAGAGAGGAAAAAGACAATGTTCACATTAAATGAAACACCGAGCGCGAACCGTCTGCACATAGGAATATTCGGGCGTGCAAACAGCGGCAAGTCTTCTTTTATAAACGCTTTCACAAAGCAGCAAGTGTCGATCGTGGCTGATGTGGCGGGGACTACCACAGACCCCGTCTACAAGCCTATGGAGATAAATCCGATTGGCGCGTGCGTGATCATAGATACTGCGGGATTTGACGACAGCAGCAGCCTGGGGCAGAGCCGCGTGGAAAAGACAAGGCTTGCGGCGGAGAAAACTGACATTGCTGTCATAATTTTTGACAGTGAGGATATGGGCGAGGAGCTTGAGTGGGTTAGATTTTTCAAGGAAAAAAAGACGCCTGTGCTGCTGCTTTTGAGCAAAGCGGATAAGCGGGAAAATGCAGATGAGCTTTTGGATAAGATACGCAAGGAAACAGGGCTTCCTGCTTTTTTGGTAAGTGCAGCTACGGGAGAAGGGATAGGACAGGTAAAGGAGGAGCTTGCAAGGCTTGTGCCAGAGGATTTTGACGCCAGACAGATTACGGGACAGCTTGTAGGTGATGGAGATGTTGTGCTGCTCGTAATGCCGCAGGATATCCAAGCACCCAAGGGCAGGCTGATACTTCCGCAAGTGCAGACTATACGCGAGCTGCTTGACAAAAAGTGTCTTGTCATAAGCGTTACGACAGA
>CANQCJ010000215.1 GCA_947589205.1 uncultured Ruminococcus sp.
GCTCTTTTTCAGTCTCAGCATTGCAATGGGCATAATGGTAGCGTACGGTTCATATCTCAGCGACGACGCCGATCTCGGCAAGTCGGTGAACCGTATCGAGATCTTCGACACCGCTGCGGCGATACTTTCCGGAGTAATGATAATCCCGGCTGTCTATGCCTTCGGCGGCAGGGAAGCGATGAGTGCAAACGGTCCGGGACTTATGTTCGTAACGCTGCCGAGGGTCTTTGACGAAATGGGAAAGATCGGCGGCTTTATCGGCTGTATGTTTTTTCTTATGGTGCTTTTCGCCGCACTTACGAGCGCGGTGTCGATAATGGAAGCGGTAGTTTCGAGCTTTATGGATAAATTCGGATTTTCGCGCCTTAAAGCCGCGCTGACGGAGCTTGCGATAGCCGCCGTGATCGCGGTTGTGGTCTGCTTGGGCTACAACAAATTCTATTTCGAGCTGAAGCTCCCCAACGGTTCGACCGCGCAGATACTGGATATTCTCGATTATCTCAGCAATTATATCCTAATGCCGATAATCGCGGCAGCCACCTGCATACTGATAGGCTGGGTAGCTAAGCCGTCCTATGTCATTGACGAAGCCGAGAAAAACGGCGGCAAAATGGGAAGAAAAAAGCTGTATGTAGTAATGGTAAAATATGTAGTTCCGGTGATACTGTTCATACTTTTCTTAAAATCCGCAGGAATTTTAAAGGGTTAAAAATGTTAATGCCGCCGCAAATAAAAAATACGGCGGCTTTTTTTCTTTTTCGCCAAAAATACTTGACATATAATATTAAAAATGTTATAATTATTAATAATTATGATTTTGAGACACTTAGAATTTTTTATCAAATAATCTGTTTTAGAAAAAAGGGAGGTCTGCTGAAAATATGTTCAGAAAGCTTATCGGCAGCGCCGGAATGTTTTTACTGGCAAACGCCGCCTGCTATATGCCGCTGATAGCCTCCGCGCAGAGCGATACGGATCAGACGGTAGGCATCATCGCGGGTTTTCCGATCGGCGCGATAGCAACGGGCGCATGGCTTGTTTCACTTAGCAGGACAAAGAAAAAGGCTACAAAAGCCAAGGAGTTTTCCGACGCTAATATAATGCTGGAAAAAAGAACAGACGTTTTCGACCACAAGACTACGAGCTGAAAAGGGGGATAATAATGGCGGAAAATCTTACATATAAATGTCCTACCTGCGGCGCGGAGATCTTCTGGAACGCGAGCGAGGGCAGGTTTGTCTGCGAATACTGCGGAGGAAAATTCACGTTAAAGGATATGCACGATAACGGTCAGACCGGCGAGGTAGACGAAGAGAACGTCCAGAAGCATGAGGAGCTCGAGGAGGGCGAATACACCGAATCGAGCGACGGCACGGTCGGAAAGGACCTTGTAAAATACACCTGCTCGCACTGCGGCGCGGAGATAATCACCGACCGCGCAACTGCGGCGACGATCTGCGTTTACTGCGGAAACTCCGTTATAATGAGCGAACAGATAGTCAAGGATTTCAAGCCCGAATATGTGATACCGTTCAGGGTGCGCAAGGAAATAGTCATGGAGGCGTTTAAGAAATTCAGCAAAAAGCCGCTGACGCCGAAGGACTTTGACTGCGAGAGCGTTGTCGATAAAATGCAGGGAGTGTATATACCCTTCTGGCTCTACACCGGAAGCTGTCACGGCGAGATAGTGGCAAAGGGAATAAACAGAAGAAGGGTCGCCAACAACAAGACCGAAAGGACGTATTATAACGTCTACCGCGAGGGAACGCTGGGCTTTGAATGCGTGCCGGTCGACGCCTCCTCAAAGACCGACAACGACGCTATGGATTCGATAGAGCCTTACAATTATAAAGAGCTTAAACCGTTCGACCCGAGCTATCTTTCCGGCTTTCTTGCCGAGAGATTTGACGAGGACAAGGAAAAATGCCGTTCGCGCGCCGTATTAAGAATGGAAAATTCCACCAGAGACGCGCTGGAGGCTACCTGCACCTATAACGAGCTTGAGGTAAGAGATTATCAGAAGCAGGTAAATATAACAAAAACGACCTACGCGCTGTTCCCGACATGGCTGCTTTATACTACCTATAAGGGTCAGAAATTCTTCTTCGCCATGAACGGTCAGACCGCAAAATTCACCGGAAATCTGCCTATAGACAAGGTAAAGCTCGTATTATATTCGCTTCTTGGCGGAGTAGGCGGCTCGGTCATAGGCGCGATACTTGCGGCAATCGGAGTGTTCTCATGAGCGGTAAGGATATAGCAGCTCTCATAATAGGAGCGGCGTTTTTTATACTTGCTCTGGTCGTTGTAATAAAAATAGCGAATTTTGTAAAAGAGGTCAAGCAAAAGGCGGGCAGGATCGTAAAGGCTCTCGATGCGGCGACGGAGGAAAACGCGCGCACGCCGAAGCCTATTTCCGGCAGCGACGCCCTTATGAGAAAACGTATACTGCACGATTTCCCTGAGTTCAACGCCGAGCAGGCAAGGCAGATAGTTTCCGGAGTGCTCTCGCAGTATTTCACGATATTGAATAACGGCGGAGGAACAAGCGTTCTGCGCGACCGCTGTACAGACGCGTTCGCAGACGAGCTGGAAGCGAGGATAGCCCACGAAAATACGAAATACAACGATTTCAGGCTGCACAAGACGGCGATATCCGATTACCGCAGGACGGGGAGCGACGCGGTGATAACCTATCAGGCGGCGGTGGAATACAAGCTCGACGGAAAGCTCCTCTCTCAGCACGTTTACGAGATAAATTATATCTATTATCTTTCGGAAAACGACGAGGGCGAAAATATAAGCCTCATCTGTCCGAACTGCGGCGGAGAGATAAGCTCCGTCGGACAGAAGGTCTGCGAATACTGCGGCGCGGCGATAGAGGCTTCTATCGAGCGCACATGGAAGGTAAACAAGATCGTCAAAACAAGATGACGAAAAAATAAAAAATCGTTAATGAAAGGAAATGATAGCTTATGGGTATAATCAAAATGGCTGTGGGAGCCATAAACACTAACCTGCGGGATCAGGTGCTGGAGTATTTTGAATGCAAGGGAATGACGAACGATATCCTTTGTATGCCGGCGCAGAAGGTAATGCGCGGCAAGGTCGTGAACAACGGCACTGCCGACTATATTTCGAGCGGATCTGTGTTCGACGTTGCGGTGGGACAGGCGGCTGTACTGCTTGAAAACGGCAAGGTACACGATATGGTCATAGCCGACACCGAGGAGGTCGCAGGACAGTACAAATACGATTCGGCAGCCGCGCCC
>CANQCJ010000216.1 GCA_947589205.1 uncultured Ruminococcus sp.
TAGTAGTAATCGAGTCCGAGCTTTAAAAAGCCGCGCGCCGCTTGTCCGTCGCCGGTAAAGTAGTACTGATAGCCGTTGTCGGTAAACCAACCCTGAGTCATAACGCCCTCGTCGTTAAAGTGGTATCTTTTTCCGTCTATCTTCTGCCAGCCCTTTACCATGTGATAATCGGCGTCAAAGAAATAATGCTTGCCGTCGATGTTTTTAAAACCGAGAGCGAACGCGCCGGTCTCCTCATCGGCGTACATATAATATTTTCCGTCCTTTTTCCAGCCGGTAAAAATGCTGCCGTTTTCCTGAAAATCATACAGCGCGCCGTTTACGGTGTTCACGCCGGTGAGCATATGACCGTCCGGGGCGAAATAGTATCTGATTCCGTCGATCTCCGTAAAGCCGGTAGCCATTTCTCCCTCATGCTCTCCGCTTTCAAAGAAGTAATACTGTATATCGTTGATCTTAGCCCAGCCGCTTACTCTCATTCCCGATTCGTTGTAATAATATTTTCCGTCGTTGATAAATCCGGAATCGGGGAAGCCGTGGTCGTTAAAATAGTATTCCTCTCCGTTAAAATCGTTAAGACCGGTCTTAAAAATTCCCGATTCGTCCGAAAGATAGTAGTCCTCTCCGTCGATCTTAACGATACCCTTTTGCATAACGCCGGAGCTGTCAAAATAATAGGTGTTGTCCTCAAATTCCTGCCAGCCGGTGAGGATATGGCCGTCGCTGTCAAAAAGGTAGGTGGAATTGTCGATAAGCTTCATGCCGACGGCGCGTTCGCGGGTCGAGGGAACGATGTAGTAAGTGCCATCGTCCTTTTTGTGCCAGCCGGGGGAATAGTTTGAATCGTAATAAAAATAGACGGCAAACCCAAGTCCGACGACGGAAACGGAAATGACCGAAGCGACAGCCGTCAGAAATTTCCCCGAAGCCGAGCGCAGGGTAAGCATTTTAGTCTTTTCTCTTTTGTTTTTTTTCATAAATGATCTCTTTTCCTTTTTCGATCACAAATTTTTTGCACCTTTAATACAAAAGTGTTCCTAAGTCAAATCGAATTAATTTGCTCAAAATTATCTCGTGCTTTTTCAGCAGTCTGTATGCGCTTTTCTAAAGTTTTATCGAACATTTCGTCAGTCACCTTTGGCAGCATATCATAAATGACCTTAGTTCCTTCTTCGGTGATACCGCCTTTTGCAGCCACGCGAGCAACAACATCATTAAAGGAAAGGCATTTTTCAAGCATTAAATTACCTGTTCCGACCATTGTATGTAACAGCATTTGTATAATTTGCTGTTCTGAAATGTTGGTATGCTTCTTTGCAGAATTACTGATCACGTCAAAAATAGCGGAAATAAATCCCGGCATACAGCTTACCGGCTCAGAACCCATTCCGATCTCTTCTTCGGGCAATTCAATTACATCACCCATACATTTAAGCAAATCCTCTAAAGCGATCCTGTCGTCGTCGCTGAACAAGCTGCTGCAGCATATCAGAGTTTTAGGTCTGTTTATCTCTGCTGTAACACTTGGAATAGCCTTTGCGATCTTATGATCAATGATCTTAGACATCATCTCAAAGGTAATACTGCCGTTTAAAGAAACAATAAGCGTATTTTTACTAATGAGAGGTTTTATTTCATTCAAGATGGTCCTTATGTCAGCAGGACGAACACAAATGAATATAATATCTGCCGCAGCCGCAAGCTCGGCGTTAGTTTTACACACATTATAAACAGCTGTCAGATGTTCTATTTTTTCATAGGTCCTGTTTGCAGCATAAAGATCTTTACATTCAACGAATTTTGCTTCCGCTATTTTCTCTAAGATCATTTTGCCCATACTGCCGTATCCGATTATTCCGACCTTCATTATTTTTCCTTCGGATCATTTATTGCCGTTTGACCTTTATAAAGAAATAGATTCCGTTCTATCTTATTATCAACGCAAAAGTAAAAAGGAACATTTTTTATAACAATAACTATTATACCACAAAATAAAACCGATTTCAATAGCCGACAGCGAGTTTTTTTAAAGAATTGTAATATCTTTTTTATCATACTTGATTTTAACAGAAAATAGTGCTATAATGAAGATAAAATTATGTATGGAAAGTGAAAATAAAAATGGAGCGAATAAAGAGCATAGTTAAAGCGGACCGAAGGGCTTATCTCGAAGCGAAGGAGCGTTGGGACAGTATAGCAAAGCCGCTCGGCGGACTGGGGCTTCTTGAAGAAGCAATTGAGCGGATAGCCGCCGTGCAGGGAACACCCGATATTGATATAAGCGTCCGCAGAGCGGCGGTCATGTGCGCTGACAGCGGCGCGGTCAGTGAGGGCATAACCCAGTCGCCGATGGAGGTAACGGCGGTCTGCGCTGTTGAGATAGCGCGGCAAAAAGCAAGCGTTAACAAGCTTGCCGAGGTGTATAACGCTTCGGTGACGGCGTTCGATGTAGGTATAGCAAGAGATGTGAACGAGACGGAGCTTGTTAATAAAAAAATAGCATACGGCTCTGAAAATTTCACACGTTCGCGGGCAATGACGAGAGAGCAGGCGGAGAGGTCGCTTACCGTAGGTATGGATATTGTAAGAGACTTCAAGCGTGATGGCGTAAGGCTGATAATTTCCGGAGAAATGGGTATAGGAAACACCGCTTCGGCCTCCGCGATAGCGTCTGTGATGCTTTCTTTAGAGCCAAAGACCGTGACCGGCAGGGGAGCGGGACTCGATAACGCAGGATTAAAGCGAAAAATAGACGCGATAGAAAAAGCGATAACGCTTCACCGACCGAACCGTGACGACCCGATAGACGTGTTAAGCTGTGTCGGCGGGTTTGATATAGGAGCAATGGCGGGACTTTTTTTAGGCGGCGCGGTATATAAGATACCGGTGATAATAGACGGCGCTATCTCAGCGGCGGCGGCTTATCTTGCCTATAAAATTTCTCCGATCTCGGCGGAATATATGCTTGCAAGCCACGCTTCGAGCGAAACGGCTTCAAGGCTTTTTCTTGACGCTGTAGGCGTAAAGCCGATAATAAACGCCGAGCTTCATCTCGGAGAGGGAACGGGCGGTATGCTGCTGCTGCCGCTTCTTGACGGCGCGCTTGCGGTATATAACGGCGCGCACAGGTTTGACGAAATAGGGATAGAAAGGTATAAGGAGACCGGCTATGAAAAGTCAATAGAAAAACATCAGAATTAACAGAAAGTTAACAAGAGACAAAAAGAGATA
>CANQCJ010000217.1 GCA_947589205.1 uncultured Ruminococcus sp.
AACGGGTTACTGCGGAGTAGAATGATATATTTTTAAGGAGGAAACCACGATGAAACAAGAACTTATTGAAAAGGCAAGACAGGCGGCGTCTCCCGAGGAGATAATGAAGATCGCCGAAGAAAATGACATTTATATGGTCAAAGAAGAGGCTGAAATGATTTATAAGCAGCTTCACACAAACAGCGAAGTTTCCGACAGCGAGCTTGAGGCGGTCGCGGGCGGCTGCAAGGGCGACGGCGGCAAGACGGTCGTGACTTCCGGCTGCAAGTGCTTTACCGGAAAGTTTGAGTACTACCAAAACGATGATGGCGTGGACCGAAACTACGGTTATTGGTATCTGTTTTCCAGTGATGGATGCTGCGGAAGATGTTTCCATATGTATATCAAAAACGGAATAGGCTACTGCGGAGTAAGCTGATAATAATTTTTTAAGGAGGAAATCACAATGAACCAAGAGCTTATAGAAAAGGCAAGACAGGCGGCATCTCCCGAGGAGATAATGAAGATAGCCGAGGAAAATGACATTTATATGGTCAAAGAAGAAGCTGAGATGATCTACAAGCAGCTTCACACAAACAGCGAGCTTTCCGACGAGGAGCTGGAGGAGGCTGCGGGCGGCGGCTGCAAGGGCGCGGGCGGAAAGACGATAGTAACTTCCGGCTGCAAATGCTTTACCGGACAGTATGAGCAGATCAAAGATGACGATTACAGCGATTTAGGCCTTGCGTGGTCAGTGTTTTCCGACGGCGGCGGCACAAAAAAAGTCTGCGGCGAATGTAAACATCTGGAGTTCAAAAGCGGAATAGGCTACTGCAGAGTTAGCGGCTAATAATTTTTTAAGGAGGAAACCACAATGAACCAAGAGCTTATAGAAAAGGCAAGACAGGCGGCGTCTCCCGAGGAGATAATGAAGATCGCCGAAGAAAACGACATTTATATGGTCAAGGAAGAGGCTGAAAGTATCTATAAGCAGCTGCACACGAGCGGAGAACTTTCCGACAGTGAGCTTGAATCGGTTGCGGGCGGCTGCAAAGGAGCGGGCGGAAAGACGATCGTGACTTCCGGCTGCGAATGCTTTACCGAACAGTTTAAGAAGATGAACTCCGATGATGCCGGCGGTATTTTGGATCTACGCAGAAATTGGTATGACTTCGCTCGCAGAGACGTCCCAAGCTGCGGCGAATGTATACATCTGGAGCTCAAAAGCGGAATAGGCTACTGCGGAGTCAGCTGATAATAATAGCTGATAATAATATCAGATAATAATTTTTTAAGGAGGAAATCATAATGAATCAGGAACTTATTGAAATGGCAAGACAAGCGGGATCTCCCGAGGAGATAATGAAGATAGCCGAGGAAAACGATATTTATATGGTCAAGGAAGAGGCTGAAAGTATATACAAGCAGCTTCACACAAACAGCGAGCTTTCCGATGAGGAGCTTGAGGAAGCTGCCGGCGGCGGCTGCAAATTAAGCGGAAAGACGATAGTTACCTCCGGCTGCAAATGCTTTACCGGAAAATATGAGGATGTCGGAGACGTTAAAGACCCCGGCGCTTGGTATGTGTTTTCCATCGGAGGAACCTGCGGTCACTGTAAGCATCTGCAATTAACCTTAGGAATGGGCTACTGCGGAGTAGAATGATATATTTTTAAGGAGGAAAATACAATGAATCAGGAACTTATTGAAAAGGCAAGACAAGCGGGATCTCCCGAGGAGATAATGAAGATCGCCGAGGAAAACGATATTGAGATGTGTAAAGAAGAGGCTGAAAATATCTACAAACAGCTGCACACGAGCGGAGAGCTTTCCGACGAGGAGCTGGAGGGAGCTGCGGGCGGCTGCAAAGGCGCGGGCGGCAAGACGATAGTAACCTCCGGATGCAGGTGCTTTACCGGACAGTATGAGAAGATCAAACCGAATAGCAGACCCGTAGATTTTTTAGGCGATTTGTGGTCTATGTGGTCCTGCGACTTCAACGGCGAAAAAGTCTGCGGCAGCTGTATACATCTGGAGCTCAAAAGCGGAATAGGCTACTGCGGAGTTAGCGGCTAATAATTTTTTAAGGAGGAAACCACGATGAATCAGGAACTTATAGAAAAAGCAAGACAGGCGGGATCTCCCGAGGAGATAATGAAGATCACCGAAGAAAACGACATTGAGATGTGTAAAGAAGAGGCTGAAATGATCTACAAGCAGCTTCACACAAGCGGAGAGGTTTCAGACAGTGAGCTTGAAGCGGTCGCGGGCGGCGGCTGCAAAGGCGCGGGCGGCAAGACGATAGTAACTTCCGGCTGCAAATGCTTTACCGGACAGTTTGAACAGGTCCAAGATGGTTATTACAGCGATTTAGGCTCTTTGTGGTCTTCATTTTCCGGCAGCGGCGGCCACGGTCAAAAAAAGGTTTGCGGCGAATGTACACATCTGGAGTTCAAAAACGGAATAGGCTACTGCGGAGTAGAATGAGCTAAAAGGTGAAAATATCATGGATCAAGAAATTACCAAAAAAATCGAATGCGCTTCATCGCCCGAGGAAATTCTCGAGATCGCTGAGAAAAATGATATTAATATGAAAAAGGAAGAAGCCGAGAAAATTTTCAATTACATTCACGCAAGCGGCGAGATCTCCGATGATGAGCTTGACGCGGTATCCGGCGGCGTGATCTCTTTACCCGAATGGAGTCATGAAGCAGCAAAGCGTGTTTGTCCAAAATGCGGAAAGAAAGCGTCCAGCTGGGGTATTTACGCATTCGTTACCAAATTCTACTGTGAGGACTGTGACTACCGTTGGTCTGAAGAAAACCCGTGGCTTGAACAATTTTCGTGGTTTATAAAAAACGGATAAAGCAAACATATTGATTTACAGGAGGAAAAATCATGAATGAAGAACTGTTAAAAAAAGCCAAAGAAGCTAAGTCGGCGGAGGAGCTTATCGAAATGGCTAAGGCGGAAAAGCTTCCGGTCACCGATGAGCAGGTCAGGGAATATTTTGAAAAGATCAATGCAAGCGGAGAGCTTGACGATGACGAGCTTGACGCGGTAGCGGGCGGCTGCGGCGACAGCAGACATATGAGACGTATGATCCATGTATAGGAATGAAGATCAACGTTGATTTTTGGAGGTAAAAGAAATGAATGAGGAAATGATAAGGGCGATAAAAGAAGCAAATTCGGCGGAAGAACTCCGCGCAACTGCAAAGGAAAACGAAATAGAGCTTACCGAGGAGCA
>CANQCJ010000218.1 GCA_947589205.1 uncultured Ruminococcus sp.
GCCGCCCTGCGCTCCGCGGCCGTCAGCCTGAACTCGTCCTCTTCCTTTAGATCGATTATGACCGGCACGCCGTCCGGTATCGGCGACCAGGAAAAATCATAGACCGTATCCCCCTGCATGAGCTGCACCGACACCGTGTTGTTGCCCGAACCTATCAGATTGTTCTTTATCTGCTCGTTCGTTCCCTTTATCGTTGAAACTATCGCTATTATTGCCGCTATGCCTATGATTATTCCAAGCATCGTAAGAAACGAACGTATCTTATGGGAAAAAATTCCCTGAAATGATAATCTTATATTTTCAAACATTTTCTTTCGCTGTCCCCCTTTTATCAATAAAGCACGTTATCCGTCTCGCGGGTCTTTACGCCCTCTTTTACGTCCTTGCCGTAAGGGAAACACAGCATATCGTCATAGCCTATTCCGCCCTTTACCTCAATATAGCTTCCCCAGACTATCTTTCCTGTATTGAGATACTGCTTTTTGAGCTTGCCGTTTTTGTCGGCTTTCATGACATAATACGCCGCTCCGTCTTTGCGGGTATAGTGTATCGGGATAAACAAGCCGCTTGTTTCCTGCTCGTCCTGCGGCATTGTTATGCTTACCCAGTTTCCTACCGTAAGCTGCGTGCCGGGGTCGACGGAGGCTTTTACGATAAACGTACTGCTGTCGGGGTTTTCGTTCCACATATAGCTGCTGTAGCTTACCGGCTCGTCGCCGACGCTCAGCACCTCTGCGGTGAAGCTCTCTCCTGTATCGTAGCTCATGCCGCTTACCATCGTTCCGGGCGTGAATTTGTAAAGGTTAAGCTCTCCTACGTTTATATCTATGCAAACGCCCTCTTCTCCCTGTATAACGATATAGGCAGAACCCGCTTCGGCGTCCTCGCCCGCAGCGCCGCCGTAATCATCGGCGACAGATCCATCGGTGATCTCGCCTTCGCCCATATCCATACCAATATCGCCCATGCCGCCGTCCTGCTCTGAACCTACCTTTACGACAACGCCGTCGATCGTCGCCGTGACCTTGCCGTCAAGCTGACGGTCGCGGCTGTTTTCATAATCGAGCTTCGCGGATTTGAGATCTATTTTTAACTGCTTTATCTCGCTTTCCTGTTCTTTGACCATTTGCTGAAGCTCGGCGCGGGTATAGATGTAATTTTCGTCATTTTCATCTGTCTCCGGCTCTTCGGGAATGTCATAGTCATAGTCGTAATCGTCCTCGAAAAACTCGGCGTTGTCCATATCGGCATCAAGGTCAACATCTTCATCGAAGTCGTCACCAATATCTTCACCTGCTTCGGGGTCGAAGCCCTTAAACGTTCCGTGAGCGTCTGCGGCAGTACTGTCAAAATAGACCGAACCGCCCTGCTCCATTACGCCGTCTCCGACACACCAGTCGTTTATCTGCGTCTCGGGCAGGTATCTGCCGTCTATATCCCAGAAATACGCTATTGCTTCATTTTCATCATAAACATATAACAGCACCTGTCTGCGGTTGGATTTTACCTGCGACATGAACGCTATACTTACCTGCGTTTCGGGCGTGCAGCGGAAAATAAACGCGTTTTCCTCGTTCGGTCCGTCCGACTGATCGAGACTTACGAGCTTATCTATAAGCTTGAGCGGCGGAAGCTCCTCCGGTCCTTCAACAGGCTCGTCAGGAATATCCGGCTCCTCCGGAATTTCCGGCTCATACGGCTCATAAGGCTCGTCCGGTTCGATCGGCGCAAGCTCTGACGGCTTTAAATTCTTTATCCGCTCCAGCTCGCGTTCGCCCTCGCTTATCTGCTGCTCGAGCACCGCTATCCTGTTTTTCTTCTGCTCCGTTTCAAGCTCGACCACCGTCATGTCATAGGTCAATATGACATCGCCTTTTTTTACGCTGTCGCCGACGCTCACGTTAAGCTCCTTTACAAGCTTCTCGCTGTCAAGATAAACGTTCTGAGAGCTGCCCGACGTTACTGTACCGTCAAGCGATTGCTCGTCCGCCCAGTATTCCTGCGTGAGCAGCTGCACCGGGACTACATCTACTATGCGTTTGGAATCCTTTTTCTTCTGATATTTGCTGTAGCCGTAATAACCTCCCGAGGCGGCTATGCCGATACACAGCAGCGTTATGATAAGCTTTTTCACTGCGCGCCCACCTCCTCGGAATTAAACAGCTCTCCGTCGCGGATATAGACTATCCGCTTGGCGCACTGCGCTATTTCAAGCTCGTGGGTTATCATTACTATCGTAACGCCCTCATCATTAAGGCGGGAAAAAAGCTCCATTATCTGTTCGCCCGACTTTGTATCGAGCGCGCCTGTAGGCTCGTCCGCAAGCAGCAGACGCGGACGGTTTACTATCGCTCTCGCTATCGCCACACGCTGCTTCTGTCCGCCCGAAAGCTGCGTCGGCTTGAATTTTACACGTTCCTCAAGCCCTACTCTTTCAAGCGCTTCCTTAGCGCGCTTTTTTCTCTCGGATTTTTTTACCCCCGCATAAAGCAGCGGAAGCTCTACGTTTTCAAGCGCGGACTGTCTCGGCATAAGATTGAAATTCTGGAAAACAAAGCCGATCTTTCGGTTTCTTATCATCGAAAGCTGCTTGTCCCTGCATTTGGAAATATCCGTTCCGTCAAAGCTGTAGCTTCCGGAGGTCTGCTTGTCAAGACAGCCGATTATGTTCATCATCGTGGATTTTCCCGAACCGGAGGGTCCCATTATCGCGACATATTCTCCCTCTTTTACGCTGAAAAAAATGTTTTTCAGCACCGGCACGGGCGTTTTCTCCTGCATATAATCCTTATTAATGCCGCGCAGCTCTAAAATAATATCCGACATATCGCCGCACCGCCTTATTCCTCGGCGGGCAGGGCTTCCGTATCATCCGCCGCCGCTTCGCCGTCTATGCCATCTTCAATTAAGCCTTCCTCGCCGAAGTCATCGGCTGTAAAGTCCTCATCGGTATATTCGCCGTCAACAAATCCTTCATCAACGAATCCTTCATCGGTATATTCGCCGTCGGCAAATTCTCCGTCCATGCCCTCGTCATAAAAGCCTTCGTCCATAAACTCATCGCCCATTTCGCCCATATCGGTGTAATCCTCCTCGGGCGGGATATTTGCATCGGCTTCATCGTCAGTGACGGTCATTCCCTCGGAAATATCATCGCTCGGATATGCTATCTTGTCGTCCTTGTCAAGCCCGCTCTTTATCT
>CANQCJ010000219.1 GCA_947589205.1 uncultured Ruminococcus sp.
TGTTGTCGCCGAACGGGAAAAACGCGTCCGAGCCTAAGCATACTCCGGTGTTTTGGTCGAGCCATGCGCGCTTTGCTTCACGCGTGAACACCTCCGGCTTTTCGGCGAAGATTTTCTGCCACGCGCCCTCTGCGAGCACGTCCTCGTATTCGTCCGAGATATACACGTCGATAGCATTGTCGCGGTCGGGACGGCGTATGCTGTCCAAGAATTTAAGTCCCATTACCTGCGGCGACTGACGCAGCCACCAGTTGTCTGCCTTTTGTCCCGCAAGACGTGTGCAGTGTATCCTCGACTGCTGTCCCGCGCCTATGCCGATAGCCTGACCGTCCTTTACATAGCATACCGAATTGGACTGGGTATATTTGAGCGTTATCAGCGAGATGAGCAGATCGAGCTTTTTGTCGTCGGGGATATCCTTGTTTTCCGTAACGATATTTGAAAGCATATCATAGTCTATCGGAAGCTCCTGTCTGCCCTGCTCGAAGGTAACGCCGTACACCTGCTTGCGCTCTATCGGCGCGGGAACGTAATTTTCATCGATCTGAATGATATTATACGTTCCCTTTCTCTTAGACTTTAACACCTCGAGCGCGTCGCCGTCATATCCGGGCGCGATGATACCGTCGGAAACCTCGCGCTGTATCATTTTAGCCGTACTCAGGTCGCACTTATCCGAAAGCGCGATAAAATCGCCGTAGCTCGACATTCTGTCCGCTCCGCGCGCTCTTGCGTAAGCGCAGGCAAGCGGTGAAAGCTCCCCGAGATCGTCCACCCAATATATTTTTTTGAGCGTATCCGAAAGCGGTCTGCCGACCGCCGCTCCCGCGGGGGAAACGTGCTTGAACGACGTCGCCGCCGGAAGCGAGGAGACCTTTTTAAGCTCCTTTACGAGCTGATAGCCGTTGAACGCGTCCAGCAGATTTATATAGCCCGGCTTGCCGTTGAGCACCGTTATCGGAAGCTCCGCGCCGTTTTCCATAAATACACGCGAAGGCTTCTGGTTGGGATTGCAGCCGTATTTTAATAGCATTTCGTTTGACATGATCTTTTCAACTCCTTTTCGCGTTCAGACCTTTTCCAGCTTGTTTACTATCCTCGTCTGCTCCTCTCCCGAAGCGATATCTATGTACCTGACGAACAGCGAGACCTTGTTGTCCTCGTTGAGGGCGTTCCAGAGACCGTCTGTAAATTCGTCGATGCTGTCGGGAACGGAGATCTTTTTCGGCTCGCCCTCGAAGCTCGGCAGCGGACTGCCGTCGCCGATGTAGGTGTGTATAAATCTTCCCTCGCCCGCTGCGGGAGCGCTGTAGGTAAACGTGAACCTCTGGCAGCTTGACGGGTCGCCGTCAGCCGACTTTATTATGCTCATCGCGTAATTATAGCTGCCGCTCTCTATGTGCATAATTCCGGAAATGCGCGGAGTATAGTTGGGCGCGTCGTCCTCAAATTCTCTGGTGCGCAAAGCCTGCTCAAAGGTCTGCTGCTTGTCCATAAGCTCAAAGATAGTGTCGGTCTGGTCGCCGTTTGTCACTATCGTCTTGTTGCCCAATTTTCTTACCGGCGAATAGATGACAAGATGCGGATCGGTAAGCTTTGCGGGGTCGGCAGCCTCGGTCCTTATTCCGTCTGATGTCGCCGTAAAAACTCTGTTGCGCGAATTTACGCTTCTGCCCATGATGAAATACGCGGTCACCGCACTTTTGCCGTCTGCGCTTTTGCCGATGATAATTCCTCTGCCCGGATAGGCGTTAGCCTTAAGCTCTTCATAAATGTCGATAGCCTTCATAAATTTTCACTCTCCTGTTATGTATGCGATGTTGTTTTCTACCCTTATCCTGTCCTGACAAAACAGCGAGACCGAAGCCGGGAGTATTTTCCATTCTGCCTGCTCCATTACCCGCTTCTGGAGAATTTCGGGAGTGTCGCCGTTTTTTACCTCGACCGCCCTTTGCATTATTATCGGCCCGCCATCGCATTCCGCCGTGACAAAATGCACGGTAGCCCCGGTAAGCTTTACGCCGCTTTTTAAGACCTCCTCGTGGACGTGCAGTCCGTAGAAGCCTTTTCCGCAAAACGACGGGATAAGCGCGGGGTGTACGTTCATCATTTTATTCGGGAACGCTTTTACTATCTGTTCGTCAAGTATCGTCATAAATCCCGCGTAAACGACCAGGTCGGCGTTCTCCTCGATAAGCGCGTCGGTCACCGCTTTTGTGTATGCGGCAATATCGTTATATTCCGCACGCGCTATCACGCGCGTTTTAATGCCGTTGTCCCTTGCGCGCTCGAGCGCGTAAGCGTTCGGCTTTGAGGATATAACGCAGGTTATCCTGCCGTTTTTTATCTCGCCCGACCTCTGCGCGTCGATAAGCGCCTGTAAATTCGTTCCCCCGCCGGAAACGAGTACGCAGATATTCTTCATATTTTCTACCTCTTGCTTTAACAGATGATAACTCCCTCGTCGCTCTCTGCCAGCTCGCCTAAAATGTAAGCGTCCTCGCCCGCGGCTTTGAGCGTTTCGATCGCCTTATCGGCTTCGGTCTTGTCGACCACCACCGTCATGCCCACGCCCATGTTGAAGGTGTTGAACATATCTCTTTCGGGGATATTTCCGGTCTTTGCGATAACGTCAAAGATCGGGAGCACCTTTACCGCTCTGCGCTCTATTTTTGCCGAAAGTCCGTTCGGGAGCGAACGCGGTATGTTCTCATAAAATCCGCCGCCGGTTATGTGCGCTATCGACTTTACCGTTACATTTTCGAGCAGGCTCATTATCGCCTTGACGTATATCCTTGTCGGGGTGAGCAGCACGCTGCCGAGCGGCGCGCCTAAGTCTGCGTTGTGCCTTGCAAGGTTGGTCTCATTAACGCTGAAAACCTTTCTGATAAGCGAAAAACCGTTTGAATGCACTCCGCTCGAGGCAAGAGCTATCATAACGTCTCCGACCTTCTGCTTGTTCGGGTCTAACATCTTCTGCTTGTCTACTATTCCCACCGCAAAGCCCGCAAGGTCGTACTCGTCCTCGGGCATAAGACCCGGGTGCTCCGCCGTTTCGCCGCCTACGAGCGCACAGCCCGCCTGTATACAACCCTGCGCTACGCCGGAAACTATCCCCGCGATCTTTTCGGGAACGTTCCTTCCGCAGG
>CANQCJ010000220.1 GCA_947589205.1 uncultured Ruminococcus sp.
TTGCTCATAATAGCAGATACTCCCTTTCAATTATAACTTGGGCAGAGCCACTTTTTTGTTAAAAAAGCAGTCCTTGAAAAAAATTTTATATCTTAGCGATCACATTACCGAAATTGATTTCCAGTCCCTGCCAGATCGGGAAACCCTTTCCGGGTGTTATCTCATAGAAAATTCCGTCGGGCATCTTAACTCGCCAGGTTTTGTCCGAGCAGTTTTTGATGCCGAGGATACCGGGGCGCAGCTTGTTTTCGACAAGCTCTCCGGCAACGCTCAGGAAGTCGTCCGATTCCGGGTTTATCTCGCATTCGTAGAACTTGCAGCCGAGATAGAGCGGCATTCTGTAATCCTGATTGTTAAAGCCGAGAGTAGCGAACTGCATACCGCATTTCGGGCATTTGTAGGTCTTTTCGTCCGGTCTTTCGTACATCGAGGTAAAATTCGTCCTGCCGCAGCCGCACATGATTATTTCCGAACGCAGTCTGATAAACAGCTGCTGCCATTCGTTTTCGATTATGCGCTTGTTGGGGTCTGTAAGACCTACCGTGAAGGAGCGGATAAAAGCGTCCTTGATGTAATCGGGATAAAGTCTCCAGAATTTGATAACGTTGTCGTGTATGCCTCTTACCGGGCGGTTTGAAGCGTCGTCCGGGTCGTAAACGAACACGGCGTTCTGACCGTAGTGTTTAAGCTCCGAGGATTCTGTAAGGCAAACGTCCTTAACGACCTTTTCGCCCTCCATCGGGTCTCCTCTGAACAGCAGCTTGAAAAGCACGACCGCGAGAGAATATTTATCCGTCTGAACGTCCGGCTTTGCAATGCCGCGGACGATCTCGGGAGCCATATAGCCCGGCTTGCCGCCTATACCGAAGTTGCTGCCCTCCGGAGCGATGTTGTCGCAGTCGCAGACGAGGATAGCGCCGGTGTCAACGTTTATAAAGAAGCCGCCGTCGTTAAGGTCCTGATAGCTCTTTCCCGCGCGGTGGAGCTGTCTGAAAGCGTTTACGATATTGATAACGGCTGTAACCATAGCGTAAAGGCTTGTAAATCTTACGGTCTTTTTGGTCGCCTTTCCGGTAAGCGGGTCTACCGAAAGCTTATATGTATTCAGTATATCTACAAAGGAATCAAAGCTGTCGGGCTTTAGCTCCATAAGATAACCGAACGTTCCGTTAGGATTTTCCTTGGTAAGATATTTCGGCCAGAGAAATTTGTTGCTCGGCGCGCCGTCCTTGATGTTGTTCTGGATATTGGCGCGAAATTCCTTGGGCTTTTTGATCTTATCCACATCGTACCATTTCAGTGCCCACTGCATACCGTTGTATTCAACGAGGTAAACAACGCCCTGACCGCCGCTTCCGATAATGCGGACTACCTTGGCTTTTCCGCCGTATTCCATTTCGACTTCCTGTCCGATCTTTAGCTCAATCATTTAAAATCTATCCTTCCTTGACTAAATTATCATCATGCAGATCCGCGCCTACAACAACGGTCTCCACCTTTATTTCGTTCTTCAGGCAATATTTATGCACATAAGAATTTTCATAGCAGTGAATGGTAAGCTCCGGGCAGTAGAGAAAAGCGTTTTCGTCGATGAACTTCACGCTTTCGGGAACGAGCAGCTTTTTAAGGCTCTCACAGCCGGAAAAGGCCTGCGCTCCGATACTGCTGACAGAGGGCGGTATATCGACATATTCAAGCGATTCGCAGCAGAGGAAGGTGTTGTCCTCTATTGCGAGTATCCCGCGCGGCAGCTTTATTTCGGTAAGCGAAACGCACTGGCTGAACACGCCCTGCTGTAAAATTTTCAGCGTCTGCGGCATTTCCACTATCTTCAAATGCTTGCAGTTTGAAAAAGCGTATTCGCCGAGAGCGAGCAGCGTATCGGGCAGCTTTATAGCCTGCATAAATCCGAAGCCGTCAAAGCAGAAGCCCTCGATACTGGTAACGCCCTCCGGGATAATGACGTTTTTAGAGATCCTGAATTTAAGAGCGTCCTTTGGTCTGAATACCTTAGAATCAATAGAAAGCGGCTGTTCGTCGGTTTTCTTTTCTTCCGTTTCCTTTTTGCTCTCGCTTACGACAGGTCCGGCAGTCTGTTCTTCCTCGGTCTGAGGCTCCTCCTCGACCGGCTCGCCCTCTTCTCTTACCTTGAGCTTGCTCTTATACGGCCATTTAAGCATATAGGTAAAACAGGCAAGGGCGAATTCCGCCGCGTTTTCGGTGATAAAGCAATCGTTTAAAAGTGAATTTTTCGCGATCATGAGCGCGATAGAGCGATCCCTTTCAGAGAACATATTTTTCAGAACGCCGGAATTTAGCGTATAGATAAGAAGCCTGCGTTCTCTGTCGTAATCGGTGAGGTAATCGTTGAGCATTGAAACGAGCCTGCTGGTATTAGCGGGAACGTCTCGTCCGTTGTCGACGATGATGGCTTTCATCAATCGCTGGATAGCTTTGGTGTTCTCAAAGCCTTGGATCTCCTGAGTTACAGGAGCTTCACATTCGGGACAGACGATGCTACCCGGAGCAAGCTCTGCATTGCAGTTTTCGCACAGCATAGGTCAAACACTCCTGACTTATTGGGATTTTTACGGCAACATTGCCAAAAAAAGCGGCAGGTGTTCCGAAATTTTAGTCTTTTATTATAGTATAACACTTATATCAAAAAATGTCAAGGGAAAATAAAAAATTGTTTACGAAATTATTCACAAAATGTCGCCGCCGATACTGTTAATACGGCTGATAAGCGAGCTTCGGCGTTCAAAGAACATAAGCTCCTTGTCGTGGCGGTAGTATTCATCGCAGCCGAACATCGTTATATAACGCGCCGCGATCGGGTCTGCGGCAAGCTCGGTCACTATTATCAGCATCTCCTGCGCGCTGCCGAACGCTTTTTCGCAAAAGTAAAACATATTTGAAAAATGCCTGTCGGTCTCCTTTAGCTTTGCCGCGAAGTCTGACGCGTCCTTTTCAAAAGCGGTTTTAAGCGTTTCAAAGCCCTGCCTGGCTGCGCCATGATATTTTTTGAGCATCGTTATTTTCGCGCTTATAACGCCGTCGCTGTCCTCAAACAGATTATTAGCCGCAAGCAGCGTTTGCCGCTGACGGACGAGCGCATCTGTCTGCGCCTTGAGCGCATCAAAGCA
>CANQCJ010000221.1 GCA_947589205.1 uncultured Ruminococcus sp.
CCTTTGCGCGCTAATGCTTTGGTATTCAAACTCCGAATAGCTTAGACCGTGACCGAACGGATAGAGCGGCTTGCCCTTAAAATACATATATGTGGTCTGATTTTTTTCTATGTCGTATTCCTTTATATCGTGCAGATCGTTGTCGGAAGCATACCACGTCAGCGGCAGCTTTGCGGAAGGATTATTTTTTCCTCCGACCGTTTCCGCTATCGCCGTGCCGAGAAACGCTCCCGCATGAGAGCTGTACAGTATCGCGGGCAGCTTTTCGTTTTCGGCAGTTATCGCATAAGGATAGCTCGATATAAGCGCCATTACCGTATTCGGATTGTTTTCGGCGAGAGCTTCAGCCGTGCCGGGCTGAACGTTTAACGCTATGGTTTTTCTGTCATAGCATTCCTTGGCGGTCTGAAGCGGGTGATTTCCCACGCAGTAAATAACAAGCTCGTTTTGCTTTGCAAGCTCTGCGGCGCGGTCCCTGCCTTTTGAAACGGCAGCTATCTCAAACAACGCTTCATCGGTCTCGCATTTAAGCTCCGTCACAGCTATGCTGCCGTCGGCGGCGGGGACAAGTTTTTTATGGTGCATAAATTCTTCTATAAGCGTTTTGCCTTTTTCCAAAGCGGGGAAGAGGTTGAAGGTCTCATAGGTGAACCAGTCGTGTATTACTCTGTTGTGGAGCTTTAACCTGCCGTCAGTCAGCCTTGCATAACGCTTGTATTTGACCGAAAAAAGGCAGTTCCAGTTTTCGCCCCAGCTTTGAAGCTCAAATAATTCGCTTTCTCCGGCTTCGTCTGCGTCCGCAAGAATATCGCCGTTTTCCTTTGCCGAAAGATATTTTCCGCTGCTTGCTTTTATTGAAACTATATCCCACAGGCTGTCGTGAACGATCTCGCTGTCGGGAAATTCCCGCTTGAAGCCCTCTAAAACGGAAATATCTCCCGAGGAATGACCGGTGTACCAGTCCATGATATTTTCGTCGGCGAGTGCGCCGACTACGGCTATACTCTTAGGCATGGTCTTTATCGGCAGCAGACCGTCATTTTTAAGCAGGCAGACCTGTTCTAAAGCCGCGCGTTTGTTTATCTCTTTGTACTCGGCGCAGTCGATAACGTCCTTTGAAATATTTCCGAACGGATCGTTTTTTTCTAACTGACCGAGTTTTATTCTTGCATAAATTGTATTGCAGAGCGAGCGGTCTATCTCGGCTTCTGTTATGATGCCGGCTTGAAGCGCGCGTTTTGCGGCGTTTTTTACGATCTCGTCATTGTCGGTCATGGAATCGCAGCCGGCCTTTATCGCTTCGGCGAAGGTCTCGCTGTGGCTGTCGGTGTAACGGTGAGAGGAATATATTTGAGAAAAACCGCCGCCGTCGGAAACGACAAACCAAAGCCCCAGCTTGTCTTTTAAATATCCCTGCAGATCCGTATTGCAGACGGACGGCACGCCGTTTACCTTATTATATGAAGCCATAACGCTTCTCGCGCCGCCGTTAGCTATGGCGTTTGCAAACGGCGCATAGTAGTATTCATATTTTTGTCTGAGCGGGAAAACCGAATCGTCTCTGCCGCGGTCTTGTTCGTTGTTGTTGGCGCAAAAATGCTTTAAGGTCGGAACGGTCTTGTAAAAGCCGTCCTTTTCGCCCGCCATGCCGAGAGTGTAAGCGCGCGACATTTCTCCGGCAAGAAAAACGTCCTCGCCGTAGGCTTCCTCCGTCCTGCCCCACCTCGGATCTCTCACCGGGTCGACCGTAGGTCCCCAGAGACAAAGACAGCTTTTTCCCTCGGCGTTGTAATAGGCTCTCGCCTCGTTTGCGGCGATCTCTCCTAATTTTTCCATTAAATCGGTGTCAAACGTTGACGCAAGTCCGACGGGCTGAGGAAAGACCGTTGAAACGGTCTCCGGATCTCTGCCGACAAATCCGCGCGCGACCTCCGTGCCGATGTAAAATTCCTTTAGTCCGAGACGTTCCGCCGCCGCATGATGCGTTGTAAGCATACCGAGTTTTTCTTCCGGCGTCAGCCTGCTTACGATCTCTTCGGCTTGACGCTTAAATTTATCGTCCATGTATTTACCTCCTCGATCAAATATATTTTTTCCAATACTATTATTACATATTTGCATTGAAATGTCAAGCGTGCTGCAAAAAATGATTGACAAAATAAAAAAATAAGTGTATAATAAGCTTATATAAAAGTTATGGGGAGCGTAATGCTATGATAAATGGAAAATGGGCGGTAATAACCGGCGCAAGCTCCGGCATCGGGGCGGAATTTGCAAAGCTTTATTCGGCAAGAGGCTTCAGCGTCGTTCTTGCCGCGCGCAGAGAGGAAAGATTAAAAAAGCTTGCGGGCGAACTGACAACTCCGTCAAGGATAGTCGTCTGCGACCTTTCCGAGATAGACGGCTGCAAAAAGCTGTATGAGAGCGTAAAAGATCTTGACGTTGACCTGCTGATAAATAACGCCGGATTCGGGGCGGTCGGAAGATTTGAGACTATCCCTCTTAAAGATCAGCTTAAAATGCTCGATGTCAACTGCCGCGCCGTTGCCGCGCTGACGCATATGTTTTTAAACGACTTTAAGCAAAAACGGCGGGGAACGATACTTAATGTAGCTTCCTCCGCGGGGCTTCTTCCGGGCGGACCGGATATGGCGATGTACTATGCGACAAAGTCGTTTGTGGTGTCGCTTACAAGCGCGCTTGCCGAGGAGCAGAGAGCTATGCGAAGCGGCGTAAGGATAGCCGCGCTTTGTCCCGGACCGGTAGATACGGAATTTAACGATGTGGCTAATGTAAAATTTGCGCTCAAAGGCATTACCGCGGCTTACTGCGCGAAATATGCGGCTTACTCGCTGGAAAAGGGCGAAGTGATAATCGTTCCCGAGGATAAGATGAAAGCAGCTGTCTTTGCGTCAAGGCTCGTTCCGCGCTCTCTGGCAGTGCGCGTGACGGCTCATCAGCAAAGGAAAAAACAGTAAAAAATTAATATAAAAATTTTAAACAATCGTATGATTTTCACCCCGTTATCATATATTCGGTAGAATTTTATCATAATTGCACATAAAATTTACTCAAAGTTTGTGCAATAATACAATTGAAAAAAGACAAAAAATGAAGTACAATATTAATATG
>CANQCJ010000222.1 GCA_947589205.1 uncultured Ruminococcus sp.
CTGTTCGGCGGCGTTGCTGGACGCAGAAGAAAATAAAGCCGTTCAGTCAAAGCGGCTTTTGAGCGTTCCGAAAGGACAAAAGGGCGTTCGGCAAAGCGACGCGGTGTTTGAACACACACGGCTTCTGCCGGAAATGCTTGCCGGCTTGGGCGGCGATATAGAGCGCGTAAGCGCGGTCGGTGCGAGCGACAGACCCTCCTGCCGTGAGGGTTCTTATATGCCGTGTTTTCTTGTGGGAAAAGGCACGGCGCAGGCGGTCTCTCTTGCAAAGGGAATACCGCTTTATACCGCCTCACACCAGGCAGGACATATTCTCGCCGCGCTTTATTCAGCCGAAAGACTTGATATCGCAAAAAATAAAAACGCATTTTTTGCGTTTCATGTAAGCGGAGGAACGACCGATCTGCTGCTTTGCAGGGCAAGCGAGGAAAGCCTTATTGATATAAAAAGAATAGGCGGAACGAGCGATCTTAACGCCGGTCAGGCGATAGACCGCTGCGGAGTTATGCTTGGTCTCGATTTTCCCTGCGGACATGCTCTTGAAAAGCTTGCGGAAAATTGCAGGGACGAAAAAATAAAGATAAGACCGTCCGTCAAGGGTATGGAATGCTCTCTTTCGGGGATAGAAAATAAATGCAAGGCTCTGTTTGAAAACGGCGCGTCGAAGGAGTACATCGCAGCGTTTTGTTTAAGCTCTGTCGAAGCCGCGCTCACCGCCGTGATAGAAGCGGCACAAAAGGAATACGGCGGCTTGGAGATCATCTGCGCGGGAGGAGTTATGTCAAACTCTATTATATCCGGGCATATTAAAAAGCGTTTTAATGCGTTGGTTTCCGCGCCGGAGCTTTCGCGC
Organism: uncultured Ruminococcus sp.; assembly: GCA_947589205.1. Classification (GTDB taxonomy): domain Bacteria; phylum Bacillota; class Clostridia; order Oscillospirales; family Ruminococcaceae; genus YE71. The sequence goes on from CANQCJ010000222.1 coordinate 854, forward strand.
GATAATGCTGTCGGAATGGCGGTCTTTGCCGCGCTCAGGAAAGGAATGATCTGAAAATGCCTGCAATATTAAGCGTTTCAGATGTAAACAGATATATCGCAGCAAAGCTTTCGCTCGACCCTAAGCTAAAAGGCGTTACGGTCAGAGGAGAGCTTTATGACTTTAAAATAAATTACAAGTCGGGTCATGCTTATTTTACGCTGAAGGACGGTAATTCTCAGCTAAAGGGGATAATGTTCGCTTCAAACGTAAAGCGTCTGGCGTTTTCCCCGCAGGTCGGAATGAGCGTACTCTGTTCGGGTTCGGTGGAAGCCTATCCGGAGGGCGGTATCTATCAGATAAAGACCAATGAGATGATACCCGCAGGTATCGGCGCGCAGTTTTTGAAGATAAACGCGCTTAAAGAAAAGCTCAGAGAGCAGGGAGTTTTTTCCGAAGAAAGAAAAAAGCCGCTGCCTGCAATGCCGAAAAAAATAGCCGCCGTTACCTCGATGAGCGGAGCGGCTCTGCGCGATATTATAAACGTTTTGAGCCGCCGATACAGTCTTGCGGAGCTGACGGTATATCACGCGGCGGTGCAGGGGGCAGATGCGCCTAAGAGTATTGAAAACGCGTTAAAACGCGCCGACAGGAGCGGAGCGGACGTGATAATACTTGCGCGCGGAGGAGGTTCCTTTGAGGATCTTATGCCGTTTAACAGCGAACAGGTAACGCTTGCCGCAGCTGACTGCAAAACGCCGCTGATAAGCGCGGTAGGTCATGAGACCGACACAACGCTTGTCGACTATGCCGCCGATAAGCGCGCGCCGACACCCTCTGCGGCTGCGGAGATCTGTTCGCCGCAGATAGAGTCGCTAAGATCGTTTATCGACGCAAAGGACCGGCAGCTTGACAGCGCGTTCAACAGATTTTTGGAAAAGCAAGGGGCGCGGACGCAAAGCGCGAAGGACCGGCTTGAAGCGCACTCGCCGTATGCAAGGCTTTCTTTCGATATCGAAAGGATAAGCGCGCTCGATAAGAGACTATATCCTGCTGCCGAAAAAATATTCGATACGGCTCACAAGCGCGTTTTTAAAAACGCTATGCGGATAAACGCGGCGGCTGAAAAAATAACCTCGCGGGAGCTTTCACGAATTTCGCAGCTTGAAGCAAGGCTTAATGCGTTAAGCCCGTACAACGTGCTGGAAAGAGGCTACGCTATGGCGTTTAAGGCTTCAAGGGCGGTGAGCCGCGCAGCACAGCTTGAAGAAAACGATGAGATAGAGCTTGTGTTCAGCGATAAGACGGTAAGAGCAAGGATAATCGCTTTGGATATAAATAAGGAGCAGTGAAAATATGGAAAACAATAATGCCGCAGATTTTGAAAAATACGCCGCGAGGCTCGAGGAGATAGCAGCGTTTCTCGAAAAGGGAAATCTGAGCCTTTCGGAAGCGGTGGAGCTTTACACCGAGGGCAGGGGGCTTTCGGCAAGGTGTTCGGAAATACTCGAAAAAGCGCGTCTTGCGGTGACTTATAACGATGAGGATGTTAAGGAAGATGAAAACAATGACTGAAGCATCACAGCTTACACTGAACGTATACAAAAAGAATATAAACCAAACGCTTGAAAGGATCGTCTCGGAAAGACCGCCGTTAAGAGAGCGGCTTGCCGAGGCTATGGAGTATTCGCTCATGGCGGGCGGAAAACGTCTGCGCGCGGTGCTCATGCTCGAATTTTACAGAATGTGCGGAGCGAACGTTACCGACCTGATAGAGGTCGCCTGTTCGATAGAGCTTATCCACGCGTTCTCGCTGATACACGACGATCTGCCCTGCATGGACGATGATGATTACAGGCGGGGAAAGCCGAGCTGTCATAAGCAGTTTGACGAAGCGACAGCCCTGCTTGCCGGGGACGCGCTGAATACCCTTGCGTTTGAAGTAATAGCCGATGCGGCGATGAGCGAAAAAATTTCCGCGCACACGGCGGTAATGCTTATTTCGATCCTTTCAAAGGCGGTCGGCATAAACGGCATGATAGGCGGTCAGCAGGTAGATCTTGCTTCCGAGGGCAGAAAAATAGACTTAGAGGAGCTTAGTCTTCTTCAAAGCTTAAAGACCGGCGCGCTTATCGAAGCCGCCTGCGTTATGGGCGTTACGGCGGCGGGAAAATATCAGCTTATCCCGAAGGCCGCTGAATACGCTCAGGCTCTCGGCAGAGCTTTTCAGATAGTCGACGATATTCTCGACGTGACAGGCTCGTT
>CANQCJ010000223.1 GCA_947589205.1 uncultured Ruminococcus sp.
TCCGGCAGCAGTCCCGTCCTTTGCGTTATCATGTCGCTGAGACCGCGTTTTTTAAGATCCTCAACATACGGCGCAGTCCTGCGGCACTGCCAGACGATCGCGTTATAAACAGGTCTGCCGCTCTCGCGTTCCCAGACGATAGTTGTTTCGCGCTGACAGGTAATTCCGATAGAAGCGATGTCGGAAGGGTCGACGCCGCTTTTTTCGATCGCCTGTTCAAGAGCCGCAAATTGAGACGCCCATATCTCCTCCGGGTCGTGCTCTACCCAACCGTCAGCCGGGTAATGCTGCGTAAATTCGCGTTGGGCGACAGAGACCGTTTCCATGCGCTCGTTAAAAAGTATCGCGCGCGAGGAGGTCGTGCCTTGGTCGAGTGAGAGAATATATTTCATAGTTTTTTCTTCCTTTGCTATATATTTTTATTAATTATAACATATATTACTATGGTATGTCAATAGAATAATTTATCAAAATAAATTATTAAAAGGCTATTGCAATTATTTAAAAAATGTTGTATAATTAATTTGGAGAAATAATATAATTTTTATGTGAAAGGAAGTTTTATTTATGGCAAAATTCTGTAAAAACTGCGGTGCGGAGCTGCTTAGCGAGGACGCTGTAGTTTGTCTTAACTGCGGAGCGGAGCAGAACGCCGCGCCAAAGCCGCAGCCAATGCCTCAGCCGCAGGAGCAGGATCAGTTCAGAACGCCTCCGCCGCCTCAGGCGTTTCAGCCGTATATGCCGCAGTATGCGCAGCAGTTTGCGAATCCCTATGCGCCCGTTCAGAAGTCTACCACCATACTCGGCTGGATAGGCTGGATACTCTTATGCGGCGTACTGCCGCTTATCGGACCTATCATAATGGCGTGCGTGAGCAATGACGAATCGGCGAAAAATTACGCTAAGGCTACGCTGATATTCTACATTTTGGCGTTTGGCATCGCGTTCGTGCTCGGACTTATGGGAATAGATCTTTTAAGCTCTTTTGCCTCACGATCATAAAAAAAGGAGCGTTGCAATTATGACGGCAAAGGAAAAAATTCAAGCGGGCAGGACGTTTCTCGGGATAGAATTCGGTTCTACACGCATAAAGGCTTCGCTTATAGACGACGACGCCAAACCGTTAGCCGAGGGCAGCTTTGAATGGGAAAACCGTTTTGAAAACGGCTATTGGACTTATTCCGAGGAGGATATTATAAACGGTCTGCGGGGCTGTTATCTGTCGCTTGCAAAAAACGCCGAGGAAAATTACGGCGTAAAGCTCACCTCGTTTGCGGCGATGGGAATTTCGGGAATGATGCACGGCTATATGCCGTTTGACGTTAATGGAGAGCTGCTCGTGCCGTTCAGGACCTGGCGCAACACCACGACCGCTCAGGCGGCGGAGGAGCTGAGCGGACTTTTCGGGTTCAACATACCGCAGAGGTGGAGCATAGCTCACCTCTATCAGGCGATACTTAACGACGAACCGCACATAGGCAGGATATGCTCGATAAACACGCTCGCCGGCTTTATCCACCGCCGCCTTACCGGCAATTTCGTTGTCGGCGCGGGGGAGGCTTCGGGGATTTTCCCGATGGACGGCTGTGATTACGACAGCGAAAAAACAGAAAAATTCGATAAGCTGATGGCGCAAAAAGGCGTCGATATACGTCTCAGAGAGATCCTGCCGAAGCCGCTCAAGGCGGGCGAGCGCGCGGGAACGCTCACCGAGGAGGGCGCGCTGCTGATAGACCCGACGGAAACGCTGAAAGCGGGTATACCCCTATGTCCTCCGGAGGGCGATGCGGGTACGGGAATGGCTGCGACAAACAGCGTAAGACCTTCGACCGGAAACGTTTCTGCGGGAACGTCGATATTTTCCATGCTCGTGCTTGAAAAGCCGCTCAAAGGCTATTATCCGCAGATAGATATAGTTTCCACCCCGGACGGTTCTCCCGCGGCTATGGTACACTGCAACAACTGCTGTTCGGAGATAGACGCATGGGTAAGACTTTTCGGCGAATTTTCGGAGCTTTGCGGCAATAAGCTTGACAAGAGCGCGCTGTATGAGCTGCTCTATAAAAATACGCTCAGCGCAGGCGACTGCGGCGGAGCGGTGGCGTATAATTTCATTTCGGGCGAACCCGCTGCGAATGCCGAAAACGGCAGACCGATGTATTTTCGCGCGGTAGGGGAGAGCTTTACGCTTGCGGGATTTTTCAAGGCGCAGCTTTATTCGACGATGGCTTCGCTGAAAATGGGCATGGATATTTTGTTTAAAAAGGAAAATGTCAGCGCGGAGCTGTTCAGCGCACACGGCGGACTTTTCAAGGTGCGCGGAGTAGCCCAGCAGTATCTTGCTGACGCGCTGAACACCCCGACCGCCGTCATGAAGACCTCCGGAGAGGGCGGCGCATGGGGAATGGCTTTGTTAGCGGCGTTCATGGTGCTTGGAAGGGATAGACCGCTTGCGGATTTTCTTGACAGCCTTGCCGAGACCGAACGCTTCATACTTACCCCCGACAGCAGCGGAGTAAAGAGCTTTGAAAAATTTATGGCAAGATACAAGGCGGGACTAAACGCCGAAAAAGCTGCCGCCGAAGCGGAGCTTTAAAAGGAGAATAAAAATGCTTGAAGAATTAAAACGCGAGGTATACGAGGCGAATATGCTTTTGCCGAAATACAAGCTTGTTACGTTTACATGGGGCAACGTTTCCGCGATAGACCGCGAGAGCGGCATTATGGTGATAAAGCCGTCCGGAGTAGAGTATGACGAGCTTTCGCCGGAGGACATGGTGGCGGTGGAGATAAGCAGCGGCAGGGTAGTCGAGGGAAAATACCGCCCTTCGAGCGATACGCCGACGCACATCGAGCTTTACAAAGCGTTTGAGGGCATAGGCGGCGTCGTACACACCCACAGCCGCTGGGCGACTTCGTTCGCTCAGGCGGGCGTCGGTCTGCAGCCGATGGGAACTACCCACGCGGATCATTTTTACGGAGAAGTACCCTGCACCCGCGCGATGAGCGATGAGGAAATAAACGGCGAATACGAAAAAGAAACGGGTACGGTCATAATCGAGAGCTTTGC
>CANQCJ010000224.1 GCA_947589205.1 uncultured Ruminococcus sp.
TTAGTGGTTTTTTAATCAGTGACGATATCACTATGGGTGCATTAGGCGGGTCTGTTGCTGACAAAGCGGCTGCTGCCGGAGATGATAAAAAACCATCACGGGTACATTGTCAACATTTCCTCGGTCTGGGGGGAGGTCGGCGCAAGCTGCGAGACGGCGTATTCGGCGGCTAAGGCGGGGCTTATCGGGTTTACAAGGGCTTTGGCTAAGGAGTGTGCGCCGAGCAGGGTCATTGTCAACTGCATTTCACCCGGATTTATCGACACCGATATGAACGCGCGGTTAAGCGTATCGGAACGTGAGGAGGTCATTGGGCAGATCTCAGCTATGCGTGCAGGAAAAACTGAGGAGGTCGCGGAGTTAGCTGCGTTTTTGGTTTCGGGGAAAGCGGATTATATTTGCGGGCAATGTTTGCGGATAGACGGCGGGTGGATCTGATAGGCTCGCGCTGCGCGCATCGCCTAATTTTGATATGGGCGAACACACAAAAAAGCTAAAATCAACAAACAATATAAGTATCGCAACCGTCTAAACCGTCTTAGCTTCGCACGTCTTAGGTACAGACCGGAGAGAACACTTTATAAATCAGGATATTAAAAAGACGCGGTCAGTACAATCACAAACCCGACAATCAGAGCGACGGCACGGAGCGCCTCCGCGGACTAAAAAAAGCGATTCGAGTACAAGAAACCCTCTCCCGAAAATAAATCCAAAAATTTTTTTCAAATTCCTTGTAACGTTTCCAAAAAAACAACGTCTAATAAACAGCAAACAAAAAGGAGGCGGCAGACAGCAGATGCGCTCAAAAAATAATAAGGACAAGGACGAAATGCTTTTAGAAGCGGAATACCTGTCGGTGTATAAATACGCACTGGCTCTTTGCCGCAGCGAAACGGAAGCGGAGGATATTACTCAGGAAACTTTCTTGAAGGCTATGAAAAAAATCGACAGCTTCGAGGGTAAGAGCGGACTTTATACCTGGCTTTGCGCTATCGCGAAAAATATCGCGGCTGACCGCGCAAGAAAGAAAAAACGCGAGGTATATCCCGAAAGCTGGGATATTTTTAAGGACGAAAGCATGAGCGTCGAACAGCGCGCGGCAGAGCGCGACAGCGCAATGTGTATACACAGGATACTTCATACACTTAACGAGCCTTACAAGGAAGTGTTTTCACTGAGAGTGTTCAGTCAGCTGAGTTTTAAGGATATCGCCGATATTTTCTCTAAAACCGAAAGCTGGGCGCGCGTTACCTACCACCGCGCACGAAAGGAAATTGCAGAAAAAATGAGAGAGGAAGGGTCTTTATGAACGTAAACGAAGGAAAGGAAATTTTAAACTGCGCCGTTGTACAGGATCTTTTGCCGCTTTATCACGATAAGGTGGTCAGCGGCTATACCGCTGCGGCGGTCGAACAGCACCTTGCCGATTGCAATGTATGCACCGAAGAGTATCAGCGGCTTTGTACGCAATTGCCGGAAACGCCCGCCGAAAATCTGCCGAAACGCTTCGGCGTTAAGCTAAAAAGGCTTATGCACAAGGGTGTCGTCAAGGGCGCGCTGATAACCGCAGCAGCGGCGGTTTTCTTAGGCGGTTCGCTGTATTTTCTTACAGATTATCCGCTGAAAACCGCAAAAGCCGAAAGCCTTGACGTGCTCTGCGCTTATTATTACGATTTTACAGACGACAGCGAGATCAATTCGCTGCCATACATCACGGACGATGAGCTGAAAGGATTCTTTATCTATTACAAGACTCCGCTTGAGACCTTCGCAGAGGGCAGGGGTATGACCGAATGCTGCGCAGAAAATGGAAAAGCCGTTATCAGTCATAAAATACCTTTGCTGAGGCTGAGCAAAAGCAACGATCAGCAGGGGAAGATAGTGGAAAATCTTATGATCTATCCTCAAAGCGATTTTAAGGATACAGATCTCGATAATGTCGATTCGTTGGAGTATTACGGCTTTGATGTGCCGCTTGAAAGCGAAGAGCTGCCCGATTATGTAAGAGAATATATTATTTTCCAATACGATGATAAAGGCGGCTCTTGGGATCAAAATGACGGTTACATGACGAGGACGTTTGAAAACGGCGAGAGCGTTACTTGGGATATTGACGGAAACGTAATAGAACAAAAATAAAAACGGCGGACAGCCTTTTGAACTGTCCGCTTTTTCGTTTAAATTATTTCCGCCGTTAAAGGCTGTGACGCCTTGCCCCAGCTTACCTCTCCGTCATGCCTGCTGTAAGCCTTTATCTTGAATTTGTACGTTCCCGCTCCGATACCCGTAACGGTATAACTCGTTGAATCCGAGCCGTTGAGCGTCTTGACCGATATGTATGTCCGAGCTTCTTCGTCATAGCGGTAAAGCCTGTAGCCGGAAGCAATGCCGATCTTCGTCCATTCAAGCGTAACGCTGCTTTCTCCCGCCTGCGCCGAAATAAATTCCGGAATGCAGGAAACGCTCGACAGCGTTGTGAAAACGCTCGACGCCTTGCCCCATGAGACCTTATTTCCAAGCCTTATAAACGCCTTCACCTTGAATTTTTCAGCCGCGCCGCTGACGGTATAGCTTGTGGAATCTGCGCCGTTGAGGGTCTTTACCGACTTGTATGTCTTTGCCGCTTCATCGTACCTGTAAAGCCTGTAGCCCGAGGCGTTATCTATCTTCGTCCAGCTTACGGTGACAGAATCCGCGCCGACAGCACAGCTTGTTATCATCGGCGTGTCGGGGATCACGTCCTCGCCGTTATATGCGCTGTACGCGCTTGAAGCCTTCGTCCAGACAATGCCGCTGCTTAAACGCCTGAACGCCTTTATCTTGAATTTATATGTCTGTCCGCTTTCAAGACCCGTCACCTTGTAGCTTGAAACGCTCTGACCGTTTATGGTCTTTACGTTTACATATGTCTTTTTCGCTTCGTCGTACTTGTATATCCTGTAGCCGGAAGCGTTGGCGACGCTGTTCCATTTGAGGGTAATTCCATCGCTTGAATAGTCGTAGGTATCTATCGCGGGCACGCTTAACGAAACGCTGTCTACAACACAGTCCGCGCTGTAGCCG
>CANQCJ010000225.1 GCA_947589205.1 uncultured Ruminococcus sp.
TGTACCTGCACATGACCGTGACGCTGTATATCTGCGATACGCTCGGGCTTTGCGCAATTGCCGCACTGCATATGCTTTTGGGCAACATTTCGCGCGGAAAGGTTTTTATCGAACGCAACACGCAGTGTTTAAGGGCTATCTCGTGGGCGTGTATGCTTGCGGGCGCGGCGTTTTTCCTGCTCGGCTTTCGCAGAGCGACCTTCTGGCTGCCGTCGTTTTTCTGTGTCATGCTCGGACTGGTAATGAGGGTGCTGAAGAATGTTTTTGAGGAAGCCGTTGAGATAAAAGCGGAAAATGATTTTACGATTTAGATTTGGAGGATATGTTAAAATGCCGATAATGGTAAATCTTGACGTTATGATGGCAAAGCGAAAGATATCCTCCAATGAGCTTGCCGAAAAGGTGGGCATAACGGCGGCGAATCTTTCGGTATTAAAGACAGGAAAGGCGAAGGCGGTGCGCTTTTCTACCCTTGACAGGATATGCGAGGCGCTCAACTGCCAGCCGGGGGACATTCTCGAATATTATTCGGGCGACGAAAACAAAGGAGATAACGATGATGGAAAATAACAACGCAAACGGCGCGGCTTACACTCCGCCGCCCTATCCCATGCCCGAACGGGTGACATACGGCGCAAAGCCGTCGATAGAATTTACATCGGCTGAAAAAGCTTTTTCGCTTATCATCTATCCGACAGCGTTTTTGCTTTTTAAATTCACGGTCGGCGAAACGGCGAGTATCGTAACGACAGCCGTCTGTATACTGCTTATAACCGCCGTGATAATTTTCATGAGGTGCTCAAACAAAAAATTCACGGCGAACAGTATAACGGCGGCGGTGCTGCTGTATGTTTTTTCGCTTGTTTATTCAATAACCGACGACAGCTTTATAAAATTTCTCGATACCGTATTTTTGATACTTCTTATGATATATATGTGCTATTCGCTCGGAGGCGGCTTAAAGCGCATACCGCGGTTTTTGCCCTCGGCGATGGTGCAGGGCGCGTTTGAATATCCCTTCAACAATTTTGAAAAGCAGCCCAGAGCCGCCGCAAAAGCGACAGGCGGCGGCATAGGCAAGCGCATAGCGATAATAATTTTAGCTCTCCTGCTTGCCGCGCCCCTGACGCTGATAGTCGCGAAGCTCCTTATTTCAGCCGATGAAAATATGGAGATAATGCTCGACGGAGTTATGGAGCTTATTTTCTCGGACAGTCTGAGCGTTATCATATGGCAGCTCGTTGTTTCCATACCTATATCGTTTTATATTTTCGGGCTTATGTATTCAAGCGTCCACAGAGACCCGAACCGGGATATGACCGAGGAAAAGTGGCAGCGCAAGCTTTACGGCAGCCGAAGGATCTCCGATCTTGCGCTTTGCACAGCAATAACGCCCGTCTGTCTGATGTATCTGATGTTTTTTATCTCACAGGCAAGCTATCTGCTCTCGGCGTTTGTCGGAAGGCTCCCCGAAAATTTCAGCTATGCAGGCTATGCCCGCAGGGGATTTTTTGAACTGCTCGCTATCGCGCTGATAAATCTTGTGATAATTATTTTCCTAAATCTCCTCGCCAAGCGCGCGGCTCCGACCGCTATAAAATTCTACAGCGTAATGATAAGCTTTTTCACGCTCGTGGTGATAGCCTCCGCGTTAAGCAAAATGGCGATGTATATTTCCGTTTACGGACTTACCCGCCTGAGACTTTTCACCGGCTGGTTCATGGCGTTATGCGCGTTTGTGTTCATATTCATAATAATAAGGCAGTTTACCCCGAAGCTGAACCTTTCGGCGGCGGTAAGCGTTGTCTTTACGATAATGTTCGCGCTGCTTGTGTTCTGCCGTCCCGATTATGTTATTGCTAAATATGACACATATATGGATAAAAGCGGAGAGCTGCAGTTTTACGATTCGGCTTATCTGCTGGAGCTTAGCGACGACGCGCTCTGCGTTTATCTCGAAGAGGGCTGCGATGACGGCGGCATGACCGACAGAAGGCTTAAAGAAAGAAAAACAGAAAAAGAAGAAAGCATTACCTCGCGCTGGAATCTTTCTTCTATCTTAACAGATATGGAATTGAACAAAAGTTAAAATAACGTCATTTTTACTTCTGCGTTGATAATAAGATAAATCGGAATTTTAAGGAGGAAAAATAAATGAAATGCAATAATTGCAATGAAGAAATGAAAATGGATCATGAGTTAAAAATTCACGGTGCAGCATTATTAGCTTATATTTCGCTGAAAAATGAAAAAGAGGAAAAACAGATCAAAGCAGCTGTTTGTCCTAAGTGCGGCAGGATCGAGCTTTACACGGAAAAATAAATTATGATCTGTCTTAGAAACACATTTGTATAAAGAAAAAAATAAAAAGCGGACGCTCTCGGATCAATGAGCGTCCGTTTCTTCTATTATAAGCTTAGCAAGCTTCAGATCGAACGGGGTGGTTATCTTGATGTTTTTTTCATCGCCGGCTACCAAGGCTATCGGTATCGAGCAGAGCGAAAAAATTCCCGCGGTGTCGGTAAGACCGGCTTTTTGCGTTTCGTCAAGTGAAGCATAGGCTTCGGTCAGCTTTTTTATTTTAAACGTCTGCGGAGTCTGCGCGCGCAGCATTCTTGTGCGCGGCGGAACGCTTTCGATAAATTTAACGTCAGCCGTTGAAAAAAACAGAGTATCGACAGAAGCTACGGCGGTCGCAGCCGCATCGGCGTGAGCCATTGCTTCTATGCTGTCCGTGATGATCCTTTGGGTAACGAAGGGTCTTGCGCCGTCATGGGTAAGGATAATATCGCTCTCATTAACTCCGTGCCTTGAAATTATCTCGTTTACCATTGCAAAAACGGTGGAATTTCTGTCCGTTCCGCCGCGCACGGCGTATATCGGCTTGTTTGAAATTTCAAATTTTTCGCAGAGAGCGTTTATTTTATCAACGCCGTCAGCGTCAGTGCCGACATAGATCTCGTCTATAAGCTCACAAGCCGAAAAAGCTTCTATCGTGCGGACGATCATCGGCTTGCCGCAAAGGTCTATATACTGCTTCGG
>CANQCJ010000226.1 GCA_947589205.1 uncultured Ruminococcus sp.
GATAATGCCTTCGGGAATGCCGAGCCTGCGCGATACGGAAAAGGCGTTGGACTTTCCGGGCGCGCCGATGATTAGCCGATAGGTCGGCGAGAGCGTTGCCTCGTCAAATTCGCAGGCGGCGTTTTCGACGCCGTCGGTTTCAAGCGCGAAAAGCTTTATTTCCTGATAATGCGTAGTAATAATGCTTGAAGCCCCCTGCGCTGCGAGCTGTTCGAGGACAGCCTGTGCAAGCGCCGCGCCCTCGACAGGATCCGTTCCCGAGCAAAGCTCGTCGAGCAGCACAAGAGTTTGGCTGTCGGCGCGTTCGAGTATCTCGGCTATCTGCACCATATGCGCCGAAAAGGTCGAAAGGTTCATTTCTATCGACTGCGAATCGCCGATGCTCACGAGTATTTTTTTGAAAACCGAAATGCGGCTGCCGTCGTTAGCAGGTATCAGCAGACCGCACATAGTCATAAGCGTAAGCAGTCCGACGGTTTTAAGGATAACGGTCTTTCCGCCGGTGTTCGGTCCGGTTATAACGAGCGAGGAACAGCTTTCACCGAGACCGACGTCGATCGGCACTATCCTCTGCGGGTCGATGAGCGGGTGGCGGGCTTTTTTCAGCAGAATGATCCCGTCCTCGGCTATTTCCGGTTCGCCGGCTTTCATTTTCGCGGCAAGCTGCGCCTTGGCAAAATAAAGATCGAGCTGACAGGCGGCAGAATATCCGCTTTGAAGCTTTTCGCAGATCTGCGCGCATTCGGCTGAAAAGCTTTTTATAATGCGGTTTATCTCGTCAAGCTCTCTGCCCTCGAGTATACGTATATCGTTGTTGGCATCAACGACCGCGGCGGGCTCTATAAAAAGCGTAGAACCGCTTGAGGAGACGCCGTGTACCATTCCCGGGACGTTTCCCTTATGTTCGCTTTTTACCGGCAAAACGAATCTACCGTCGCGCACGGTAACTATGCTTTCCTGCAAATACCTGCTCATGCTTGACGAGCGTATCATTTTTTCAAGCGTATCGCGTATTTTGAGCGAGGCCGAAGCGATCCTTCTTCTTATAGAAGCAAGCTCCGCGCTTGCGTCGTCGGCAAGCTCGTTTTCGCTTATTATCGCGCTGTCGAGCTTGTTTTCGAGATATTTGTCGGGGAAAAGACTTTCAAATAAAAAATCCAGCTCATGTCTTTGAGAATTATTTTTGTTTTTCCAATCGCTCAGCGAATTTATCTGCGTGAGCAGCCTTCTTATTTTTATAAGCTCCGCAAGCGAAAGCTCCGCGCCCGAAGCGCAGCGTTTGAGCGTCTGTTCGGTATCCTCGAGCGAAAAGAACATCGGCGTTCCCGCCGTTATGCTCATTTCAAGCGCGGCGGCTGTCCTTGCGTTTTCGAGCCTTACTATATAAATATCCGTCGACGGCTGTATCGCGAGCGCCTCACGCTTTGCTTTTTTCGTGGTGCAAAGAGAGGAGAGCATATCGAGAATTTTCGGCAGCTCGAGCGGCAGCGAACAGATATTGTCTGATATATGTGTATTCTCCATTTTGAATTACCTCAAAAAAATATATGTAATTATTTAAGCAGTCTGTAAAATCTAAGCGTATCGAAGCTTTTAGAGCAGTGGTATTCGACAAAGCGTTCGGTAAACGCCGTCAGCTTGCGCTGATAGACCTCGCTTATCCTGAAATTAAAAAGTCTGTCCTGCTCGACAAGCGCGATAAATCTTACTATATCGAGCAGCGTTCTGTCAAGCTCGACGTCGAAAACGCCGCTGTTCTCTTTCGCGCAGCTGCTGCAGGTCAGCTTGCCGCTTCTAAGATCCAGTCTCATTGAATCGTCCTCCGCCTTGAAGCAGCTGCTGCAGCATAAAAGCGCGGGAAGATGGCCGCATTCGCAGAGAAGTCTAAGCTCAAAAATGCTTTTTAGAAGCTCGTCGCTTCTGTTGTTTTCGTTTAAAAAATGCAGCGTATTGAGCGTAAGCTTAAGCGTTTCCTCCGAATCGTCCGAGCTTTGACAGATAAAATTGAGCAGATCGGCGATGTAGCAGGCAAGAGCCGTTTTTTTTGCGTCCAGCCTTATTTGATAAAAAAGCTTTATCGGCTGCGCGCTGTTAAAATAAAAATGCAGAACGTTTTTAGCGTCCCGTTTTTCATCGAGCGAAAAATCCGCATAGCTGAAAAGCTGAGTCGAAGCGAGCGCGCGTTTGCTCTTGCTGCCGGCGCGGACGAACACATAGATACAGCCCAGCTCCTTTGTGAGCAGGGTAATGCTTTTAGAGCTTTCTCCGACGTTTTTTTCAGCTATGACAAGACCCTCAACAGTCGTCATTTTTTTCTTCCTCTTTGTATTTAAGATAGTCGGCAATTTTTCCTGTCCTTAAAAATTCCTGCCAAAAATTATCCTCCATGATTTTTACCTCTTTTTAAAAAGCTTCTTGTGAAGATATTTTTGCAAAAAAAATAAAAAATATCAGCGGTAAATTATGATAATCCGAAATTTTTTATAAGCGCTTCCTTGTTTCTCCAGCCCTCCTTGACCTTGACCCAAAGCTGTAAATTGACCTTTATCCGGAAAAATTCCTCCAAGCTCTCCCTTGCCTGAGAGCCTATCCTGTTGAGCATAGCTCCGCCCTTTCCGATTATCATACCCTTGTGCGAATCCTTTTCGCAGTAGATATTTGCCTGTATATCGAGAATAGGCTGACCCGAGGAGGTCTCTCTTTCGCTAAGCTGCTCTATCGTTACGGCAATGCCGTGAGGCACCTCGCGTTCAAGATTTTCGAGCGCGCGTTCTCTTATCATCTCAGCCATTATGACCTTTTCGGGCTGGTCGGTAAAGCTGTCGTCGTCAAAATAATGCGGACCGTCCTTAGCGTGCTCTCTGAGATAATTTTTAAGGATATCGAGCCCGTCGCCGCTTTTTGCGCTTATCGGTATAACCTCTTCAAAATCAAAAAGCGAGGAGTAAGAAGCGATAACGCTCATGAGCCTGCTTTTATCCTCAAAAAGATCGGTCTTGTTCAGTATCAGCAGCACCTT
>CANQCJ010000227.1 GCA_947589205.1 uncultured Ruminococcus sp.
GAGCTTTCGTCCTCGGCTTCGGAGTTATCCGCCGCTTCTTCCTCGGAGCTGTCCTCGGCGTCGGCGTCAGCCTCCTCGGCTTTTTGAGAGCTTGACGTTTTCGGCTTTTCTTTTTCCTTTTCGCCGCCCTTGCCGCCGCTTGAAAGCGCGAAAACGAGCGCGATAATAAGTCCGACAATGACGACAGCCATTGCGGCTATTGCGGCGATGATCTTCTTAGAGCCGCCCCTTCCGTTATTATCCATTTTCTTCCTCCATTCATATCAATGTAAAAAACCCGATGTATAAATTATACTATATAAATTGAAATTTTGCAATAGGCATATAAAATTTTATTTATTTTTTTCAAATAAGAGATATGTTAATATTGACACGCCCGTTTAATTATGCTATAATTATTTTAATTGAAAAATTTTATCTGAAAGGAATGGTAAACATAAAATGGCAATATTAAAGCTTTCTCCGTCCTTTAAGGACTACATCTGGGGCGGCACGCGGCTGCGCGATGAATATTCCAAGAAATGCGATCTCGACAGGGTCGCCGAGAGCTGGGAGCTGTCCTGCCATAAGGACGGTCCGTCCTTTGTAGCAAGCGGCGGGGACGCGGGTCTTACGCTGGCGGAGTATATCGAAAAGCACGGCAGGGGCGTGCTCGGCAGCGACTGCGAGAGCTTTGAGGAGTTTCCCATACTCATCAAGCTTATCGACGCTAAGGACAATCTTTCGGTCCAGGTACACCCCGACAACGATTACGCTATGCGGGTCGAGGGCGAGTACGGCAAGACCGAGATGTGGTATATCGTCGACTGCGACGAGGGCGCTCAGCTTCTTTACGGCTTTAAGCACGAGATAAGCAAGGAGGAATTTGCAAGCCGAATAGCCGACAATACGCTGCTCGAGGTGACAAATTCGGTCAAGGTAAAAAAGGGCGACGTTTTCTTTATCCGCTCGGGAACTCTCCACGCTATCGGCAAGGGGATACTTATTGCAGAGATACAGCAAAATTCCAACACCACCTACCGTATCTACGATTACGGCAGAGTGGGCGCGGACGGCAAGCCGAGACAGCTCCATGTTGAAAAGGCTAAGGACGTAACGACTCTCGCTCCGGCGCAGAGCTATCCCGAAACGCCCGTTGAACAGCATGACGGCTATACCTCGAAGCTGCTTAGCTCCTGCGAATATTTTACGACCTACGCGCTGGATATCGAAGCCTCGGCGGAGCTTGAAGCGGACGAAAAAAGCTTTGTCAGCCTGCTCATCTTAGAGGGAGACGTTAAGCTTACCAATGAGAATGAAACGATAGAAGCCAAAAAGGGCGACAGCGTGTTTATTACGGCGGGCAGCGGAAAATTCACGGTCTGCGGCGGCTGTAAAGCCGTAATGACTAAGGTATAAATTTTAAAGGGGAGAAAACTATGAAATATTATATAGGCATTGACCTCGGCGGCACTAACATCAAGGCGGGAGTGGTCTCCGACAGCTTTGAGATAGTTTCAAAGGAGTCGATAAAAACCAATCTGCCGCGCCCTGCCGAGGAGATCTGCGCGGACATGGCAAAGGTCGCGCTGATGGCGGTCGAAAGCGCAAGGCTTACGCTCGATGATATCGAGGCTGTCGGCATAGGCACGCCGGGCACGGCAAATTCGGCTGACGGAGTTATCGAATATTCAAACAATCTCGGATTCAAGGATTTCCACGTTGTCGAGCTTATGAAAACGTTCATCGACAAGCCCTGCTATGTGGAAAACGACGCCAACGCGGCGGCTTACGGAGAATTTATCGCGGGCGCGGCTAAGGGCGCGAAAAACGCGGTCTGCATAACTCTCGGCACGGGAGTAGGCGGCGGTATAATAATTGACGGAAAAATTTATTCCGGTTCAAATTTCGCCGGCGCGGAAATAGGTCACACGGTGGTAGACCCCAACGGTCCGCAGTGCACCTGCGGCAGAAAGGGCTGCTTTGAGGTATTCTCCTCGGCAACGGGACTTGTGCGCATGACTAAAGAGGCTATGGAAGAGGATAAGACCTCAGTTATGTGGGAAATGGCTGAAAAGGACGGCAAGGTCAGCGCAAGGACGGCGTTCAACGCCATGCGCGCGGGAGACAGCGCGGGAAAAGCCGTCGTAGACAAGTACATAAAGTATCTCGCTCTCGGAATAACCAATACGATAAATATTTTCCAGCCCGATATTCTCTGCATAGGCGGCGGCGTCTGCAACGAGGGCGACCCGCTTCTGCTGCCGTTAAAGGAGCTTGTTGCTAAAGAGGTATATACGCGCGATTCGTCAAGAAACAGTCAAATAGTCATTGCAAGTCTCGGAAACGACGCGGGCATAATCGGCGCGGCGTTCCTCGGACTGTCGCATTAAGAAAACTGTTTTATATGAATAAAATAAATTTAAAGAGGTAATGAAAAATGGACGAATGTAAGAACTTTTTCTGCGAGGGCGAGGAATTTGCTCCGCAAAGATCGCTGTTCAACGCGCTCGGCATGACGCGCGAGGAAATGGAGCGTCCGCTTGTCGGAATAGTTTCCTCCTACAACGAGATCGTTCCGGGACATATGAACATCGACAAGATAGTCGAAGCGGTCAAGATGGGCGTAGCCATGAACGGCGGCACGCCGGTGGTTTTCCCGGCTATAGCCGTTTGTGACGGAATAGCAATGGGTCATGTGGGAATGAAATATTCTCTCGTAACGCGCGATCTTATCGCCGACAGCACCGAGTGCATGGCTCTCGCCCACCACTTCGACGCGCTGGTGATGATACCCAACTGCGACAAGAACGTTCCCGGCCTGCTGATGGCGGCGGCGAGGGTAAACGTTCCGACGATTTTCGTTTCCGGCGGACCTATGCTCGCAGGACACGTCAAGGGAAGAAAGACCTCTCTGTCAAGTATGTTTGAAGCCGTCGGTTCTTATGCGGCGGGAAAGCTCGACAAGGAGGGACTTGACGAATTTGAAAACAAAGCCTGCCCGACCTGCGGAAGCTGCTCGGGAATGTACA
>CANQCJ010000228.1 GCA_947589205.1 uncultured Ruminococcus sp.
TAGAAAATACGCGAAGCGGCTTATCGCCGACGGCAGAGCCGAGGAGCTTTTCGGCGCGCTTGGATACCCGGTGTATTATTTTGAGCTTATGCAGATAAGAGGAATGTATATTTCTTCGATAAAGGATATAGACAAGACTTATGAGCTTGCCGAGCCGTTTATTGACAGCATGGATAACTGGGCGGTCTGCGATATGTTCCTGCCGACGGCGTTTAAAAAGGATCTCGCCGAGCTGGAAAAACGCTCGTTCGCCTGGCTTGCTTCAGGCAAGACCTACACCGTGCGTTACGGGATAGTGATGCTGATGAAAAATTTTATCAAGGAAAATTTTGATGAAAAATATCCTTTGGCGGTATCTAAGCTCGAAAGCGGCGAATATTACATAAGCATGGCGGCGGCGTGGTATTTTGCCGAAGCGATGACCTTTCGGTATAACGAAACGATAAAATATTTTGAACGCGGTCTGCTAAGCGACAGTGTTCACAACAAAGCGATACAAAAAGCGCGCGAGAGCCGCCGTATCAGCGATGCGCAAAAGGAGTATCTTAAAACGCTTAAAAGGAGCTGAAAAAAATTATGTCCGTTCCGCTTGCGGAAAGAATAAGACCCGAAACGCTCGATGATGTAGTCGGTCAGCGCGCGCTGCTCGGTCCGGGTATGCCGCTTAGGAGAATAATAGAGAGCGGAAGTATACCCAACATGATCTTTTACGGTCCGTCGGGAGTAGGCAAGACGACGGTCGCAAGGATAATCGCGGAAAATACAAATATGCTCATGCGAAAGCTAAACGGCACGTCCGCTTCGACGGCGGATATAAAAGAGGTCATAGCCGAATCAAATTCGCTTTTCGGCTATAACGGGGTGCTGCTGTATCTTGACGAGATACAGTATCTTAACAAAAAGCAGCAGCAGTCGCTTCTCGAATACATAGAAAACGGCAGCGTTACGCTTATTTCCTCGACCACCGAGAACCCTTATTTTTACGTCTATAACGCGATAATCAGCCGCTCTACGGTTTTTGAATTTAAGCCTGTCGAGGTTAGCGATATCGTTTTTGCGATAAAGCGCGCGTTCGAGCTTGAAGCGAAGCGGCTGGGCGGAAAGCTCGATATCGAAAACGGCGTTGTTGAAAAAATAGCTCACGGCTGCGGCGGCGACGTAAGAAAATCCATAAACACCGTCGAGCTTTGTATGCTTACGGCAGAGCGCGAAAACGACCTGCTGAGGGTAAGCCTGGAAAACGCTTCAAAGCTCTCACAGCGGAGCAATATGCGCTATGACCGCGCGGGAGACGAGCATTACGATATACTTTCCGCGCTGCAAAAATCCATTCGCGGTTCAGATGAAAACGCGGCGATACATTACGCGGCGCGGCTTATCGAAGCGGGGGATATCATCTCGCTTTGCCGCAGACTGCTCGTCATTGCCGCAGAGGACATAGGTCTTGCCTATCCGCAGGCGATAGCGATAGTAAAGGCCTGCGTTGACAGCGCGATACAGCTGGGACTTCCCGAAGCGCAGATACCGCTTGCCGAAGCGGTGATACTGCTTGCGACCTCGCCTAAATCCAACAGCGCGAACGAAGCGGTGCAGGCGGCTTTGGCCGACCTTAAAGAGCACGGCGGAGCGGGCTTTCCGAGACACCTGCAAAACAAGCATTTTGACGGCGAGGAAGCGACTGTTCGCGGACAGCATTATCTTTATCCGCATTCCTTTGAGAACCACTGGGTAGAGCAGCAGTATCTGCCGGACGAGCTGAAGGACAGGGTGTACTATCATTTCGGCGAAAACAAAAACGAACAGGCGGCTAAGGCTTACTGGGAGAAGATCAAGGGCAAAAAATAATTAATTTTTTACAGAAAGGAAGTTGTTCAATTATGGCAAATATTCTCGTTACCGGAGGCGCGGGCTTTATCGGGAGCCACACCTGCGCGGCGCTGCTGGAAAAGGGTCATGACATCGTTGCAGTTGATAATTTTTCAAATTCAAAGCCGGAGGCGTTAAAGCGCATAAAAGCTATAACCGGCAGGGATCTCAAATTCTATGAGCTGGATATACTCGACTTTGACGCGCTAGACAGGGTGTTCAAGGAAAACAGTATAGACGCGGTGATACATTTCGCGGGACTTAAAGCGGTCGGAGAATCGGTGCAAAAGCCGCTGGAATACTATCACAACAACATCACCGGAACGCTCATGCTTATAAAGGCGATGAGAGAAAACGGCTGCAAGAGAATAGTTTTCTCCTCCTCAGCGACGGTTTACGGCGT
Source organism: uncultured Ruminococcus sp. (assembly GCA_947589205.1). Taxonomy (GTDB): domain Bacteria; phylum Bacillota; class Clostridia; order Oscillospirales; family Ruminococcaceae; genus YE71. Next base: position 2,270 of record CANQCJ010000228.1, read on the forward strand.
AGACAATCCCGTTCCTTATGTTGAAACGATGCCCACGCATACGGCAACCAATCCTTACGGATATACAAAAGTTATGATAGAGCAGATATTAAGAGACGTAAGCGTATCGGACAGCGAATGGTCGGTCGCGCTTTTGAGATATTTCAATCCTATCGGCGCGCACAAGAGCGGTCTGCTCGGCGAGGACCCCAACGGCATACCCAACAATCTTTTCCCCTACATAGCGCAGGTCGCGTCCGGCAAGAGAGAATTTCTCGGCGTTTACGGCAACGATTACGACACGCCTGACGGTACGGGCGTGAGAGACTATATCCATGTAATGGACTTGGCTGACGGTCATCTCTGCGCGGTGGACTATGTGCTCGGGTACAAGGGCGTTGAAGCGGTAAACCTCGGCACGGGAAAAGGCTCGAGCGTTTTCGATGTGCTTCACGCGTTCGAGAGAGCCTGCGGCAGAGAGCTGCCCTATAAGATACTGCCGCGCCGCGCGGGAGACATTGCATGGTGCTATGCGAACACCGACAAGGCGAAGAAGCTTTTCGGCTGGGAGGCAAAGTACGATCTTGACCAAATGGCGGCTGACGGCTGGAGCTTCACGCAGAAAAACCCGAACGGACTTTGATAAAAAACAAAAACAGGCTGACGTTTTGGCGTCAGCCTCAGTCTGTCGAAAAAGCCAAGCGTTCGCTTGGCTTTTTCAAATAAATATGGTATAATAAAGAGGGCGGTGATGAAATG
>CANQCJ010000229.1 GCA_947589205.1 uncultured Ruminococcus sp.
TAAAAAGCCACGGACCGTTTTGCTGGGGCGAGACCGCCGAGCAAGCCGTCCACAATGCCGTTGTGCTGGAAGAGGTGGCGTTTATGAATTACCACGCGCTGACCCTTTCGCCCAAAGCAGGAGCGATACAACAGGCTTTGCTTGACAGGCATTATCTGAGAAAGCACGGAGAAAACGCTTACTATGGACAGGTTTTTAATCGCCTGAACGGCGATTAAAAACTGAAGTTGAGGTCTTTGACCTCAACTTCCCCCGCAGATACTGTCAATCTTCTCACCTCGTATACTGATAGAATTTACACTACATCATAAAAAAAGGACTGCTTTTTACGGCAGTCCTTTAATAATTTTATCAGCCTGTTAATTAGCCGAGCTCGGCAAAATACTTGATAGTTCTTACCATCTGGCTGGTGTAGCTGTTCTCGTTGTCATACCAGGAAACTACCTGTACCTCATAGCAGTGATCGGAGATCTGGCAAACCATGGTCTGGGTAGCGTCGAAGAGAGAACCGTACTTCATGCCGATAACGTCGGAAGAAACGATAGGATCGGTGTTGTAGCCGAACGACTCGGAGGCGGCAGCCTTCATAGCCTCGTTGATGCCTTCCTTGGTGATGTTCTCGCCCTTAACAACAGCGGTGAGGATAGTGGTAGAGCCGGTGGGAACAGGTACTCTCTGAGCAGAACCGATGAGCTTTCCGTTCAGCTCGGGGATAACAAGTCCGATAGCCTTAGCAGCGCCGGTGGAGTTGGGAACGATGTTGGCAGCGCCCGCTCTCGCTCTTCTGAGGTCGCCCTTTCTGTGAGGACCGTCAAGGATCATCTGGTCGCCGGTGTAAGCATGGATAGTGCTCATGATACCGCTCTGGATAGGAGCGTAATCGTTAAGAGCCTTAGCCATAGGAGCAAGGCAGTTGGTGGTGCAGGAAGCTGCGGAGATGATGGTGTCATCGGGAGTAAGAGTATTCTCGTTTACGCTGAAAACGATAGTTTTAAGATCGTTGCCGGCAGGAGCGGAAATAACGACCTTCTTTGCGCCCGCGTCGATGTGAGCCTGGCTCTTTTCCTTTGAGCAGTAGAAGCCGGTGCACTCGAGAACGACGTCGACGCCAAGCTCGCCCCAGGGAAGCTCGTTAGCCTTAGCCATAGCATAGATCTTGAGAGTGGTTCCGTCAACGGTGATGGTGCCCGCCTCATCGTCAGCCTCTACGGTGTGGAGATTTTCTCCGATCCTTCCGCAGTAGCCGCCCTGAGCGGTATCATACTTGAGAAGATCCGCAAGCATAGAGGGCTTGGTAAGGTCGTTGATAGCTACTATCTCGTAGCCCTCCGCGCCAAACATCTGTCTGAACGCAAGACGTCCGATACGTCCGAAACCATTAATTGCAACTTTAACTGACATAGAAATTTTACCTCCTAAAAAAATTCAGTCAGACCGCGTTGCCGCAGTCATTATTATAATTATACTACATCGCGGTAATTTTTTCAAGTGTTTTTTGAAAAATATTGTGATAATTTTATAAACATTTTTGAAATTGCGAAATTTCCTACATATCGCACATATTTTATCGTTGATTTTTGTGCGTTATAACGGAGAATACAAGCCGTTTAAAAATTCTGTCACGTCGGCTGCGGAGAAAAACGGGCGCGCGCCGTCTCTGATAAGGGCGGCTTGACCGAAGTACCTCGGGTCGTATATATCGTGCGGCGGCACGACAAAAAGCTCCTTGCCCTGTTCCGCCGCGTGGGAAGCGGTGTTTATCGTGCCGCTTCTAATTGCAGACTGGGTGATGATAACGCAGTCTGAAAGCGCGGCGATAAGGCGGTTCCTTATCTTGAAGCTGTCCTTTGTGGGTCTTGCGGTCGGCGGATATTCCGATAATACCGCGCCGTTTTCGGCAATGAGCCGCTTTAACGCCATGCTGTTTTTCGGGAAATCGAAAAGTATCCCGCAGCCTAACAAAGCCGCCGTCAGTCCGCCCGCTTGTATAGCTCCGATATGCGCCAGACTGTCCGCGCCGTTAGCCGCGCCGCTTATGATCGCTATACCCAGCGAAGCAAGCTCCGCGCTTATCCGCTTTGTGATGTAATTGGTATAGTCGGTAGTCTGCCGAGCGCCGACTATCGCCGTGCAGGCGCAATGAGAAAAGTGGGCAGCGTCTCCCATTGCATACAGCACGGCGGGCGGATTTTTCAGATAGCGCAGTCTGTCGGGGTATTCAAAATCATCGGGCGTTATTATGTCGATATCGTTGTTCTCACAAAGCTCCATAACGCTGTCAATCTGTTCGCTTGACACCGATCTGTAGGAACGCAAATAGAGATCATTCTGTAAAGCAGGATCACTTAACAGCGCGTTAAGGCTCTCGAACGGGTGATCTATGTCGATATAATCCCAGCGTTTTATGTTTGTTGAGCCGAACGCGAAGGAAATTTTCAGCCATTCTCTGACGTCAAGCTCCATCATCGTCCTCCGGGACTATCCGTGCAAGCTCTGCGGCAAGCTTTGTTATGGGAAGTCCGACGACGTTGTTGTAGTCGCCCGAAAAGCCCTCGATAAGCAGCGCGCCCTGCCCCTGTATCGCATACGCGCCCGCCTTGCCGCGCGGTTCGCCGCTTTTGACGTAGTCGCAAAGCTCTTTGTCGGAGGCGTCTCTGAAACGCACTGACGTGCGCTGTGAGAAGCCGTAAAATTCTCCTTTAAAGTATACGCAGACGCCGCTCACGACCGCGTGCTCGCGTCCTCTCAGCGTTTTGAGCATTCTTAGCGCGTCCGAATCGTCCTTCGGCTTGCCCATAGGCTCTCCGTTCGGGGAGATCACGAGCGTGTCGCAGCCTATGACGATAGTGTTTTCATTCGGCTGACAGCGTTTGCAGACCTCGCGGCATTTAAGCTCGGCGAGTATCTGCGGAATGTTCTCGGCGGGCGTGCCGTCGGGCGTGAGCTCTTCGGCGTTTGAGGGAATGATCTCAAAATCGCTTGCGATATATTTCATAAG
>CANQCJ010000230.1 GCA_947589205.1 uncultured Ruminococcus sp.
TTGAGCGCATCAAAGCAGTCAGCGCCGTTCTCGCAGTCGGTCTTAACATTTAAGAGAATACTTTTGACAGCTTCGAGCCTGTCGTTTGTATCGAGCATTTTCCGCGCATCGTTTGAAACTGCTTCGAGCAGCAGACCGACAAGGGTGTATCTTTCATCGAAGCCGGCTTCTTTTGCGCGCAGGAGCAGAGCTTCGTCAAAGCTTCCTTCAAGTATCGCGGAAATTTTGTAATCGCTCTTGTATTTGCAGTAAAGCTCATAGTAGAGCGAAAAATCCTCGGCGATTTTTTTGTCTTGGATATACTGGGAGATAAGTTCTGTATCGGCTTGAATGTTCAGCGACTCATAGACCGAAAGTATCCTGCCGAGGTCGTCCCAGCCTCTTGCGGTGACGAAGCTTTTTCCGTCCGCTTCGGAGCGTATGCTGTAGAAATTTTTCGGCTTGATGTCAAGATAGGTTATGACCGCTCTGTGCGTGCCGATCTTTTCTGCAAATTCCTTCCAGACCGCAAGATCGGGCTCGACGTCTATGCGTTTCAGCCTGTCCCATGTAACAACGTCGAATTCTCTTACCGAGGAGTTGTATTCGGGCGGGTTGCCCGCTGTAACGACCACCCAGCCGTCCGGCAGCTTGTGACCGCCGAATACCTTATACTGTAAAAACTGGAGCATGATAGGGGTCATGGTTTCCGAAACGCAGTTTATCTCATCGAGAAAAAGTATGCCGTTTTTCGTACCGAGCCGCTCATTCATATCGTACACCGCCGAGATTATCTCGCTCATCGTGTATTCCGAGGTGTCGCAGATCTCTCCGCCGTAATTTTTCTGTTTTATTATCGGCAGACCGAGCGCGCTCTGGCGGGTGTGGTGAGTTATCGAATAGGACAGCAGACCGATGCTTAGCTCCGACGCTATCTGCGACATTATCTCGGTCTTGCCGATGCCGGGAGGACCGATAAGAAACAGCGGACGCTGCTTGTTGGGCGGGATAAGGAATCTGCCGTTTTCGTCCTTTGCAAGGTAAGCTCTTATCGTATTAAAGATCTGTTCCTTGGCTTTTTTTATGTTCATAAGCTTTTTTCCTTTGTCAGAGAGAAAATTTCTTTTCAACGAACCTGTCGGTATCCGCAGAGCCGAAGCTTTCGTTTTTATACCTCATAAGTATCACCTGATGCTCGAGCTTGTTTGATTTTATCGCATACTCTATCGCTTTGTCAAGCTCGCCTTCGGCGGCTTTATCCATAAGCGCGAGAGCCTTATCGAGCAGGTCTGTACCGGCGTTATCTATACAGCTTATCAGCGTCTCGGCGGCGTTTTTGTTTATATATTCGTCAAACGCTTCGTCCGTTCCCGCATAGGCTATCGCGGCGGCAGCTTTGTAAGCGCTGTTGGTCAAGGCTTCAAAATTTTCAGCGTTCGGCAGGGCAGCAAAGGCGAACAGCGAATTTTCACTGTCAAGACCGAGGTCGTTTTTGAGCGTTACGGTAAATTCTTTTTCTTCGTCCTTAAACGTGATTTTCTGGGAGTAAACAAAAGCGCGTTCCTTTATGATTCTGTCAGCGTTTCGGCAAACTATGGCGTGCAGCCGTTCGCTTCCGGAAAAAGCCTCCGCGCCAATATATTTAACTGCCGCGGGTATCTCGGCTTCTTCAAGAGACGGACACCATCTGAACGCGCCCTCGCCTATGATCCTGACGTTTTCGGGGATAACGACGCGTCTGAGCGCGTTTCTGCCGGAAAACGCTCCGTCCGCTATAAGCTCTGTCTTTTCGTCTAAAATAATTTCTTCGGCTTCGCTGTCGCAGAGGATAAAATATTTTTCGCCTATCGTGATAAGCCGCCGCGTATCGTTATCGAGGAGGGGAGTGGTATAAAACGCGTTCGCGCCGATGTGTTCTATCTTGTCGGGCAGGGTAATATTTTCCAGCGATGTACAGCCGCTGAACGCCGCCGCGCCGATGCTCTTTAAGCTGTCGGGGAGAGCGATATTTTCAAGCTTTGAACAGCTTTCAAAAGCTCCCTCGCCGATAATTTCCGTACCTGCGGGCAGCTCAACGCTTTTGATGTTTTCATTAAAAGCGAACGCGGCGGGTGCTATCTGCTTTGTGCCGCTTGGAAGCGCAAGCGTTTCGGCTTCGCTGTTGAAGGAAACGGCAATGCCGTCGCCGAGAATGACCAAGCCGTCGGCGTTCATCATCAATTTTGTCATATAAAACGCGCTTGCACCGATGAAGCTTACGCTTTTCGGGAGCTCGATATTATCGAGCTCGTTGCAGCCCGCAAAGCAGTGCTTGCCTATTTTTGTAAGTGCGGTCGGGAAATACACCCGCCTCAGTTCGCTGCAGCATTCAAAAGCATAGTCGTCAAGCTCTTTGATATTTTCCGGCAGGGTAAGCTCTTTAAGCGCCTTGCAGTCGGAAAAAACTCGTTTTCTTATTATCGGCAAAGACCTCGGAATGTTCACATTTTCAAGACTCGAACAGTCGGAAAACGCGCTTTCGCCGATGTTTTCAACGCTGTCGGGCAGTGAGATCTCTCTTAGCATATCGCAGCCGCGAAACGCCGCCTTGCCGATAGCTTTAAGCCCGTTCGGCAAAATAACGCTTTCAAGCGAGCCGCATTCCCAGAACGCAAAGCGCGCTATTTCCGCAAGACCGCTTTGTATCTCGATCTCGTGCAGAGCCGTGCAGCCCCAGAACGCATACTGCGAGATCTTTCTGAGACCCTTTGGCAGGACAGCTTTTTTTAACTGCGAACATTCGGCAAAGGCGTATTCGCCGATCTCCGTCACGCCCTCCGGCACAGTGACCGATTCGGCTTCAAAGCTGTCGAAGCTGACAAGGCAGCCGTTATCTATCGTCATAAATATCATCCTCTTCAAGTATCAGCTTTATCGCCCACACCGCGTGCAAAAAGTTCGGTTGCTTCAAAAATCGGTGTTCTTATT
>CANQCJ010000231.1 GCA_947589205.1 uncultured Ruminococcus sp.
GTTTGACCGTCCTCTGTCAGCTGCGGGAAGATAAGTCTTAACACCTGTCCGTCGTTCTGCGGATTAATGCCTACATCGGAAGCCTGAATGGCTTTTTCGATCATGCCGAGAGTTGATTTGTCCCACGGCGCGACAACGAGCACTCTCGCCTCCGCGACAGAGATCGCCGCTACCTGATTTATCGGTGTGGGAGAGCCGTAATAGTCGATCCTTACCCTGTCGAGCACGGCAGGGTTTGCTCTTCCTGCACGGATAGCCGCAAAATCGTCGATCATAACGTTTATGGATTTTTTCATTTTCGTTTTAGCCTTTTCAATAACGGTATTCATAAAATTTACTTCCTTTCTCTGAAAAAAATTACAGTTACTTGACTGTCGTTCCTACGTTTTCGCCCATGCAGGCGTCATAAATATTATCGGGTCTTTCAATATTGAACACAAGGATAGGTATGTTATTGTCCTTGCAGAGCGCGGCGGCGGTGGAATCCATTACCTTTAAGTCCTTTGCAAGCACGTCCGTAAAGGTAAGCTCGTTATATTTTACCGCGTCAACATACTTGTGGGGATCCTTGTCGTAAACGCCGTCTACCATTGTCGCCTTGAAAATTATATCCGCTTCTATCTCGGCGGCTCTCAGCGCGGCGGCGGTGTCGGTCGAAAAGAACGGGTTGCCCGTTCCGCAGCCGAAGATGACTACTCTTCCTTTCTGGAAATGCCTTACAGCTTTATTGCGTATATACGGCTCTGCTACCTGCGGCATCGAGATAGCCGTCTGGACTCTTACTTCAAGTCCGCAGCTTTCCATTCCGTCCGCTACGGCAAGCGCGTTCATCGCCGTGGCGAGCATTCCAATATGATCGGCTCTCGTTCTGTCCATAGCTCCGCTCGAGCGTCCGCGCCAGAAATTTCCTCCGCCTACGACGATCCCGACCTGAACCCCCGCGTCCACGCATTTTTTCACGGCGCGCGCAAGCTCGCTTATGATATCATAGTCGAGACCGCTCTTTTTGTCTCCCGCCAAAGCTTCTCCGCTCAGCTTCAGCAGTATCCTTTTATACTTCGGTTCCATTGAAAGACACAACTCCTTAGCTTTTTTATCATTAGAGGTACAGTACCCTACTAAAAGGCATAAAATACCCTATTATAAATTATACAATATTTTCTTCGTCTTGTAAAGAGCTTTTTGCAAATTTTTATAAAAAAGGAGCAGACGCGCTTTATGCTTCCAAAAGCCGCCGCTCCTTATAAGGCAACACCGCACGAAGACCGGCTAATGCCTTTGTACAGATTCTGCTCGCATCTTCGGCACAATCTCCGCGTGGTGTTGCCTTAATATACTTATTTCTCTCCGAGAAAATCCTTCTCGGTCTCCTGCTTCTTCGGTCTTGCCATAAGCTCGGTAATGCTGTCGCGCGGAGCTTTGTTTTCAAAAAGCACCGAATAGAGCTGCTCCGTTATCGGCATTTCTATGCTGAGACGCTTTGCAAGCTCGTGCGCGTTCTTAGTGCAGGCATAGCCCTCGACCGTACCGACCCGCTCTACCGCTTCATTTGGGGAAACTCCCTGTCCGATAAGTATTCCCGCGCGGCGGTTTCGGCTGTGCATACTGCAGCAGGTAACGATAAGATCGCCTATGCCGCTAAGTCCGGCAAAGGTCTCCGGCTGCGCACCCATAGCAACGCCAAGCTCGGAGATCTCGCGTATGCCGCGCGTCATGAGCGCAGCCTTTGTATTGTCGCCGAGACCGAGACCGTCGCATACTCCCGCCGCAAGCGCGATGACGTTTTTGAGCGAGCCGCCTAACTGACATCCGATCATATCATCGTTCACATATATCCTGAAGCCCGGATTGGCAAGCGTATTCTGAACATAATAGGAGACCTCGCGGTCGTCGGAGGCTACCACGATCGTGGTGGGTATTCCCCTCGCAAGCTCCTCGGCGTGGCACGGACCGGTAAGAATAGCCGTCCTGTTTTTCGGCAGCGATTCCTTAGTCACCTCGCTCATAAGCTTGAGCGTTGAATTTTCCAAGCCTTTAGCAGTATTTACCACTATAGAATCGGGGTCTATATATTCCGCCGCGCTTTCGCAAACCTCGCGGCAGAAGGCTGTCGGTATGCCCAAAATCACAAGCTCTTTTCCGCTGACCTGTGAAATATCGGTCGTTAAGCTTACCGACTTGGGTACCTTTGCTCCGGGCAGCTTTACCTTTAATTCGCCGGTCCTCTTGATAGCGTCGATCTCATCGCTGAATTTTGACCAGACGGTGACCTCGTGTCCCGCGTTGGCGCACATTATCGCGATAGAAAGACCAAATCCTCCCGAGCCTAAAATGATTATTTTCGCCATTTTCAATACACTCCTCTCTGGCTATTTGGTTTTCTTCTGACCGAATTTGTTTTCCGTTCCCGCTTTCAGGCGCTGTATGTTAGGCTTGTGCATATAGATTATAAGTATCCCGATTATCAGCGCGAGCAGGGTGTTCATAAGCCGTCCGTCGGTATGCCTTATCGTCTGCGTGACGAACGTAAGCAGCGGATAGGCTGCCGCCGCGCTTATAGAGCCTAAAGAAACATATTTTGTCGCGGCAAGCACTATCGCAAAGACCGTCACCGATATAAGACAGGTCAGCGGATCCATCGCTATCAGCGTCGTCGCCGCAAGCAGTACGCCCTTTCCGCCGTGAAATCCGTAGAATATCGGGAAAATGTGACCTAACATTACAAACAGTCCGGCGATGTAGCCTATAAATATAGAATCGCTGAAAAATACCACCCCGAGCAGGTTCGTAACGATAAGCCTTGCGGCGACGACGGCGGCTACCCCTTTGAACAGATCGCAGATAAGCGTTATCAGCGCCGGACCCTTGCCGTATATTCTCAGAACGTTGGTCAGTCCCGCGTTGCCGCTCCCCTTTTGTCTTATA
>CANQCJ010000232.1 GCA_947589205.1 uncultured Ruminococcus sp.
AGGTAGCTATCCGCTCTATCCGCCGCGACGCTATGGATAAGCTAAAGACCATGAAGAAGAACAACGAGATAACCGAGGACGATATAAAGATAGGCGAGGATAAGATACAGAAGCTCACCGATAAGAACGTCAAGGAAGTCGATTCGCTTGTTGCCGAAAAGGAAAAAGAGATACTTTCTATCTGAGCTTTTTAGGAAAGGGAATTTATGGCGCAAAAAACAAACGCGGCTCTGCCGCCCGGAACAAAGCTTCCCGTTCATGTCGGCGTGATAATGGACGGCAACGGAAGGTGGGCTAAAAAGCGCGGACTTCCGAGAAAAATAGGTCACCGCGAGGGCGCGCAGACCTTTCGTACCATTACGCGACACGCAAAAAATCTCGGCGTAAAATTTTTTACGGTATACGCTTTTTCTACCGAAAACTGGAAAAGACCTGCCGATGAGGTTGAAGCGATAATGGATCTTTTTGAAAAATATCTCGACGAGGTAAGAGATTTTATCGAAGAAAACATCAGGATATGCTTTATAGGCGACCGCTCGATGCTGCGCGAAGGATTGCAGAAAAAAATGCGCAGCGTCGAGGAGGATTCGCGCGATTTTTCGGCGATGACCTTGCTCATAGCGATAAATTACGGAGGCAGAGACGAGATAGCCCATGCCGCGAAGGCGATAGCGCAAAAAGCGATAAGCGGCGAGATCAATGCCGATGAAATAACCGTTGACACGGTGGAAAAATATCTTTACACCTCCGATCTTGACGGAGACACCGCGCCGCCGGTGGATCTCATAATACGCCCGAGCGGAGAACAGCGTCTGTCGAATTTCATGATCTGGCAGGCGGCATATGCGGAATTTTATTATACAAATATACTCTGGCCGGATTTCAGACCGGAGGATCTTGAAAAGGCTATCATCGCCTACAGCGACAGAAACAGACGCTTCGGCGGAGTATGATACAGCGGCGAAAGGAAGTTCATAAAAAATGAAGACGAGGATAATTTCGGCGGCAGTAGCGCTTGCCTTAGCGATAGTGGTGCTTGTACTTGCGCACACATGGGTATTCGATCTTGTTGTCGCAGCCATTGCCGTAGGCGCGCTTTACGAGCTTTTTAAGGCGACCGGACTTATAAAATACACTGCGGAATGTGCCGCGTCCTTTACCTTTGCCTCCGTACACTGCCTTTTGCCGATGGTGCATAAGCAGGGAATACTTTATGCGATAAATTTAAAGCTATACGGATTTTTATTTATAACGGCGATACTTCTTCTTTATCTGAAGCATCATGAGGAATACGTTTATTCCGTACCGTTTACGATAATAGGACTGACCCTTGCGGTAACGCTTTCGTTCGGCACGCTCATATCTATCGTGAACAGCTTCCGCTTCGGCATTTTTGCCGTAGTAATAACGCTTGCGGGAGCATGGCTCGCCGATTCGGGGGCGTATTTTGCCGGAACGTTTTTCGGCAGGCATAAGCTTTCGCCGGTGATAAGTCCGAAAAAGACGGTCGAGGGCTTTATCGGCGGAACGCTCTGCAACGGTATTTTCCTGCTCATTATAGCGGGAGCTGCCGATCATATTTTCAAAATCGAAGTAAACGTAAACTATGTCGGCGTTTTTATCGCGGGAATGTTATGCTCCGCCATAGGACTTGTCGGAGATCTTGCTGCGTCTGTCATAAAGCGTCAGGCGGGGATAAAGGATTACGGAAGCATCATGCCGGGTCACGGCGGAGTAATGGACCGCTTTGACAGCGTGCTGACCGTCGCGCCGTTTATGTACTGGCTGTTTTCGAGCGGACTGGTGCTTAGCTGAAAAGGAGAAATAAAAAATGTCTGTCGAATATAAAATACCTTTTACACACGAGCCGGGTAAATACGGGCTTAACGATCTGCCGCAAAACGGCGGCGAAGCTCTCGATATTACATTCGGAGAATTTGAGATACTTTCTTATTTTATCCCCGATGATGAATATGGATCGGAGGTAAGGATATACGACAGCGCCGATTTTCCGCTGAGCGAGCAGATAATAAACGACGGTCTGACCGCAAGCTATGACGAAGGCGGAAGGCTTAAACGCGTTGATCTTGCAAACGGCGGTAAAGAAAAGCTTGTGTATATCGCAATTGAGAACGAGCGGCAGGCGGAGGAGATAATTCTATCAAATGCCGAGAAAAACGCGGAGCTTATTTTGCAGCGGCTTAAAGATGTCAGGGAGGAAATAGCAATAGTATTTTCCGAGTATTACGAGGATATCGAGGGCTTTGATATTCATGTAAAATACGCTTCAAACGCGGATATACAAGCTGTTTCGGACAAGAAACGGGATAAAAATAACTGCGGAAATTATCCGGAGGAAAACAGGATAGATTGCGATACCGACACGCTTGGAATAATTTTAATGTGCATTCCCGGCGATATCGTTTACGATATGATGAGCCTGCTTACAGATACGATCAACGAGCGGATAAAGGACGGCATCGAAGGTCTGCCGAATAAAGCCGACGGTATTGAATTTATCGTATCAAATTACGATTGAAACGCATTAAAAACAAAAAAGGTGGTAAAGCTTTATGCTGACTGTAACTATACTCGGTTCTACCGGCTCTATCGGGCTTCAGGCATTAGAGGTAGCAAAAAAGCATAATATGAATATAAAGGCTGCAGCCGCGGCGAAAAACGTAAAAAAGCTTGCAGAGCAGGCAAGGGAATTTAACGCGGAATACGCCTGTATTTTTGACGAGAGCAAATTGGGCGAGCTTGCTGACGAGCTTAGCGGAACGTCCTGCGTTCCTCTTTCGGGAATGAGCGGACTTAGAACTCTGGCAAGACTTGACGGAGTGGATAAAATGCTCAATTCCGTTGTCGGAATGGTGGGGCTTATACCGACGTTAGA
>CANQCJ010000233.1 GCA_947589205.1 uncultured Ruminococcus sp.
TCTCAAATTCGTAATTTTCCGGGAAATCGAGAGCCTTGGCAAAATAGTCCTTTTTCTCTCCTCTGAGCGCAGCCTTTATGCAGCCGATAATTACGCTCGAAAGTCCCATTCCCTCCGCCGCAAGCGAGATATTTTCCACAGCGATCCCCGCGTCGACCGACGTCCACGGGAAATCCTTGTCGCCGCTCAAAAGCATTATGGTCGGAGCGTTGTAATAGAAATTGACCGCGCTTTGCTCTCCGCCGTTTTTCTCGTCCTCTATCTCCTTTATTATCGGGTTTTCTGCCGACACGACCGTAATGTGTATCTCCTACTCGTTGCGAGCGGTCGGGGCTTGCAAGCCCGCTTTTACAAGAGCCTTTATCTCCTCGTCGGTAAGCCTTTGGTCGGTATAGCCGCGGGTGGAGCTTCTTTTTTCTATCGCTTCAAGTACGTTTAACATAATGATTACCTCCTAAAGTTTTATTTCTATATTTATTATACCCCATACTAACGCGATTGTCAAGCGTTACTAAAATTTATTATCTATTATTGACTTTTATTATAATATCTGCTATAATTATATCATAGACAAAATTTTAAGGAGGTAAATTCTATGGAACGCTATTTTGGCGAAAGCACCCCCAAGCTCGGCTTCGGACTTATGCGCCTGCCGAAGCTTGCTGACGGCAGTATCGATATTGAACAGACCAAGCAAATGGTGGATATGTTCATGGAGGCGGGACTTACTTATTTTGACACCGCTTATGTTTACGACAACGGCGAATCGGAAAAGGCGGCCAAAGCCGCGCTCGTCGACCGCTATCCGCGCGAAAGCTATACTCTCTGCACAAAGCTCTGCGCATGGATGGGCGACCACAGCGAAAAGGCTGCCAAGCAGCAGTTTTACACAAGCTTGGAACGCACCGGCGCGGGCTATTTCGACTACTATCTGCTCCACGCGCTCCAGCGCAATAATTATAAGCTCTATGACGAATATCACATCTGGGATTTTGTCAAGGAGCAAAAGGCTAAGGGCTTGATAAAATATTACGGCTTTTCCTTTCACGCCGACCCCGAGCTGCTCGAGGAGCTGCTTACCGACCACCCCGACGTTGATTTTGTTCAATTGCAGATAAATTACGCCGACTGGGAAAACCCCGGCGTCGCTTCCCGCAGATGCTGGGAGATCGCGCGAAAGCACGGAAAATCTATAACGATAATGGAGCCGGTCAAGGGCGGCGCGCTCGCCGACCCCGTTTCGGGCGTGCAGGAGGTCTTGAAAAAAGCCGACCCGAACGCTTCGTTCGCTTCATGGGCTATCCGCTTCGCTGCCTCTCTCGACGGCATTATCACCGTCCTCTCGGGAATGTCCAACACAGCGCAGATGGCGGACAACCTTTCCTATATGAAGGCTTTCAAGCCGCTCGACGAGAACGAAAGGAACGTTATCCGCAGAGCTCAGGCGGTGCTCAACGGCGATGATTCTATCCCCTGCACCGGCTGTCATTACTGCACCGGCGGCTGTCCGATGAGCATTCCTATCCCCGAGATATTCACCATCAAAAACCGTCAGAAGGGAAACGAAGCCTTCCGCGGCAGACGCGAATACACCATCGCGACCACCGGCAAGGGCAAGGCCTCCGACTGCATTGAATGCGGTCAGTGCGTAAACGCCTGTCCTCAGCAGATAGACGTTATAAACCGTCTCAAGGACTGCGCGGATCAGTTTGAAGAATAAAATCACATTAAAGCCGACAGTTCAGCATTTTTGTCCTGTCGGCTTTCTTGACAACTCAATATTAGTGTGATATAATTATTATAATGTGCTGCGTACTCTTTTTCTGACCTCTTACCTCTTACTTTTAACTTCTAAAAGCGGTGATATTATGTTCGGCTACGTCAAGGCTTATAAGCCTTATATGAGAGTTTGCGAATTTGAATTTTTTAAAAGCGTTTACTGCGGACTTTGCAAAAGGCTTTACGCTGTCGGCGGAGCTGCCGCGGCGGCAACGCTAAGCTACGACTTCGTTTTTTTGACGCTGTTTCGTCTCGGCACAGATAAAACCGATATGCGCGTAAAAAAATGCCGCTGTCCGTTTCACCCGCTCCACGGCGTAAGCTGCATAGAAGCCGAAAACAGCGAAGCGTTTGAATATTCTGCGGACGCTGCGTGTATACTTACTTATCATAAGCTGCGCGACGATATATACGATAAGGGCTTTAAGAAAAAAGCCGCCGCTCTTGCGCTGCTGCCGTTTTTTGTCCGCCCTTACAGGCAGGCTTCAAAACGCCGCGGTCAGCTTTCACAAGCGGTCAGCAAAGCCATGAAGGCTCAGCGCGCGCTCGAACGCGAAAGGGCTTGCTCGCTCGATTTGGCGGCACAGCCTACCGCGGAAATTATGCGCGCCGTCTTTCGCTGCGCGGCGGGGCTTGATCCGGACGAGAGAGAGCGTTTCGGAAGATTCGGCTATATGCTCGGCAGGTACGTTTACATCTGCGACGCGCTCGACGATATTTTTGAGGATCTTCGCCTCGGCGGCTATAATCCGCTTCTTAACGGCAAAAAAACGCTTAACAGGGAAGAATACAAAAAGATCGCCTCCTACGCGGGACAAAGCATAAATTTTACGCTCGGCGCGCTTTCGGCGGCTTACAGCGAGATAGAGCTGAACGGTACGCAGTCAGTCGCCGACAACATCGTATACTTGGGACTAAGGGACGCATTCAAGCGCGTTGTTCTTAAAGGCTTAAAACGTTTTAACGACAATAAAAGAGAGGATAAATAAAAATGGCAGACCCATATAAGGTGCTGGGGGTCACCCCGGACGCTTCCGACGCGGAGATAAAAAAGGCTTACAAGCAGCTCGTAAAAAAATATCACCCCGACAGATTTTC
>CANQCJ010000234.1 GCA_947589205.1 uncultured Ruminococcus sp.
TGACGGGCATAATCGGCCGCCGACTTTCCTATCCCTACATTGTCGACGCCCTGATAGGCGGTGTAGCTGTCGCCGTCGTACACCTCGATCGTGTAGGCATTGTTAGCGGTCAGCGTGAAGCTATACGAATATTCGCAGTCGCGGAGTATCTGCGATGGCAGACTTTCTATCTCAAGCTCGCCCTCGAATACGTTCGATTCGTAGTAAACGTCCTCATCGCTGTAGCGGCAGTAGCCGTTCAGTTCATGGCTGATAAACTCATAGTAATCAGCACCGCTGCTGTCATAGGGGTAGTTATACTGGGCATAGCACACACCATTATCCGAGCTGGATATAATGTAGCGGCGGAGAATGCTGTCGCCGTCAAAGTATTCGGGCGCTTCGCCGACATAGCATCCGCGCTCCTCGGTGAAGGCGTCCTTTGTACTTTCATTAAGTGCCGTCAGCAAGCCTGTTTCGGAAGGAGTGGTATCGAGCGAATATCCGCCATCGACAAAGCTGAGTGTGCCGACAGCCGCATATGCCGCCATTTGTGCTCGAAGCTGCTGCGCTGCTTCGTGGTCGAGCGTATAGTATGCCGTGCCGTCCTTATGCCTCCACGCGATAACGTCCTCGCCGCAGTAGGAGAGTATGTATTTTTCGTCGCCGTTTTTGAACGCCACGGAGAGAGTGTCGGGGTCGGTAAAGCCGTCGATCTCGCGTTCGGGATCGAGCAGTCCGCTGACTTCTTCGTACAGCTTGTCGCCATCGGGAACGGGATAGCTTATCTCAACTTCGGGAGCGATTGTTGCCTTTACCGAGGCGAGCACCTTTCCATCTGGGTCATTCGGCTCTGCTTCGGAGCTGTCATTGGGCGCAGCTTCTGAAGAAGCGGTAGTTTCGGCAGTTTTTTCAGACGAGTTGCCCTCTGCGCTTTCATCTGTTATATTTCCGCAGGAAGCAAGCATAGTCATGCAGACTATAATAGCGGCAGCGCGGGATATCTTTTCTTTCATAATTGTCTCCTTCTTTCTTTGAAATGTGAGAAATCGGAGTATCCTAATAATATATTATTCTATAAATCCCGATTTACACGAGTAAAATGTGTGTCAGTTCTTTATTAATTATATCACAACAGCCTCAAAAAAACAATACCTATAACTTACTTATTTCGAGCCATTTCGCCATTAGTGCATGATATAATTATCTTGACCACCTCCACCAATTTAATATGTAATCACCGCAAACGCCATAATACGTCTGCGGTATTTAGCTGTGCCTTTACTCGGGTATTATCACGTTCAGCAGAGAGTACATTTTATTATGGACATCGATCCTTATCTCGTTCATAAGCTCGTCCGTGAGCTTCTCCCCACTGTCGCAGGCTTTCTTGAATCTGCCCTCAAGCAGAAAGACTGCGAGGTCATCGTCCACAGGCTTACCGACTGCCTTCGCGGGCGGCATACTGCCCATCTCCCTTGCGAGCATTTTGCATATCCTTATCGTTATCTTATCGCTGTCGCTTAGATTGGTCTCGATCTTTTCAAGGGACTCCTTGTCCATACCCATGAACTTTACCAGCGGAAGTATTCTGTCCATGCGGTCTGCCGCCGTATCATGCATATCCTCGTATGTTTCCGGGGTAAGTCTGCCGTCCTTACCGTGACGTATGTCAAGGTGATCGGTGTCACGATAAATGTATCTCGCCGCTGCGAATGCTATTTCTCTTTTTGTAAATGCTGCCATAATGTTTTACCTCCATTTTATTACATATTCATTCCGATATCCTCGGATTCTTCACATTCCGTACTTTCGACCACATGAAAGCTGTCCACATCGGGAACAATGGACAGTCCTCTGCCGTTATCCCATTTCATTAATATGTTTCCCCCGTCATCGACTCCCTGAACAGTTCCGCAGGTGCCGCTTTCCACAGCGAACTTATCTTCCATACGGTCAAGGCATATCCGTGTGCCTTTAGGGTACATCTCCCTGAGTTGCTCGATTTTCTTTCTGTCATATATCATGCCGTACCTCACATTCCCATTGACATGGACTCGTCATCGGATTCATCTTCATCAATGTCCTCGTCATCGTCCATATCTTCGTCATTCTCCGACTCTTCATCGTATTCTTCGGATTCGGAATCATCGATATCCTCACCGTCAGTTTCCTCATACTCATCGGATTCATTTTCGTCTATGTCATCGTCATTGTCCATATCTTCGTCACTCTCCGACTCGTCATCGTATTCTTCGGAGGATTCTTCAGCTTCGGAATCCTCAATATCCTCGGTGTCGGCTTCCTCGGACTCATCTATGTCCTCGTCAGTGCCCATATCTTCGTTATCCTCCGATTCCTCATCGTAATGTTCGCCGATCTCCTGATCTTCCGTTTCATCATATTCTTCGGAAGATTCCTCGGTTTCGGAGTTCTCAATATCCTCAGTGTCGGCTTCCTCATACTCCTCGGCTACGTCCTCCTGCTCGGCAGGCTGTTCCTCACGAATGCCGTTCTGCTGTTCCATATCCCTGTTCAGCTCGGCTTCTATCAGCCCTATAACAAACTGTTTCTGCGTCATGTGGTGGCGATTCAGATAGTCCTTTATCTGCTGAAACAGTTCCTCCGGCACCTGAAACGCCATTGTTCTCATATTTCCCATGTTTTTTCCCTCCGTTATCTGTATTTTCGGGTGAAGCTCGTCATCTAACGCCTTAGATACGAACTCCGCCATTGTCATGCCTTGTTCTTCGACAAATCGCTTTACCTCCGCATGAAGCGATACGTCTATTTTTACGGTCAAGCCTTTCTTTTCACTCTCCGGCATTACTGTCAGTCCTTTCTAATAATGTTCTTATAGCTTTTTCGGCTATATCATCAACTGTAGTGTTTTG
>CANQCJ010000235.1 GCA_947589205.1 uncultured Ruminococcus sp.
GCGGCTGAATACGCCGAAGAATGTCCGTTCAATACCGTCGAATACAACGACGCTTCTATCGGAATAATCACCGCGGGAAACTGTTATCTTTACGCTAAGGAAGCTCTCGGGGATAAGGCTTCATATTTGAAGCTCGGAATGGTCAACCCTCTGCCGACAGAGCTTATAAAGAAATTTGCCGAAAAATGTCAAAGGCTCTTTGTGATAGAGGAGCTTGACGATATTATCGAGACGCACTGCCGCAAAAACGGCATAGACGTTGAGGGTAAGAGCCTGTTCGGCTTTGAGGGAGAAATTTCCCAGTCGATCGTAAGAGAAAAGCTTCTCGGCATAAAGCCGGAAGCTATCGCGCTCGAGGAAAGCGCTCCCGCCCGTCCGCCGGTAATGTGCGCCGGCTGTCCTCACAGGGGATTGTTCTACTGCTTACAGCAGCTCGGAGTTTTCGTTTCCGGAGATATAGGCTGCTATACTCTCGGCGCGGCAGCTCCGCTCTCGGCTATGGACACCACTATCTGCATGGGAGCGTCAGTCAGCGCACTGCACGGTTATAACAAGGCTCTCGGAAAAGAAGCCGAGAAAAAGAGCGTTGCCGTAATCGGAGATTCGACGTTTATACACAGCGGCATTACCGGACTGGTAAATATCGCCTACAATGCGACAAATTCCACCGTTATAATCCTCGACAATTCCATAACCGGTATGACGGGGCATCAGCAGAATCCCACGACGGGAAAGAATTTGAAGGGCGACCCGGCGTTGGCAGTAGACCTTGAAGCGCTCTGCCGCGCGGTGGGGATAAACAGTGTAAGGGTGGTCGACCCGTACAAATTGGCGGAAACAAAGGCGGTAATTGCAGAGGAGCTTGAAAAGGAGGAGCCGTCGGTAATAATTTCCCGACGTCCCTGCGCGCTGCTCAAATATGTAAAGCATAATGCGCCGCTGAAAGCGGATAAAGAAAAATGCATCGGATGCAGGCAGTGTCTTAAAATAGGCTGTCCCGCGATATCCGTCAAGAACGGAAAATGTGTGATAGATCATACGCAGTGCGTAGGCTGCGGAATTTGCAAGGAGCTTTGCAGACCGGGGGCTATCGGTTAATGGGGCTGAAAGTAAAAAATTATAAGGAAAAATAAAAAAGGGGTATAAAAAAATGACAACACAAAAAAAGCTTTTGGGAGTATTCGGTTCGCTTATCGGCGCGGCGATCGGACTTGCGGTATGGTGTCTTATCGGCTCGTTGGGCTACATAAGCGCGATAGGCGGTATAGTTATTTGCTTGGGCGCAGTTTTCGGGTATATCCTTTTAGCAGAGGATATGGACGCATTCGGAGCGATAGCTTCGATCGTGATAGTAATAGCCACAGTCTACCTCGGCGAAAGGATAACCTTTGCGATGGCACTTAAAAAAGCGCTCGAATTGTTTTCGGATAATGACGTATCGTTTATGAAATGTTTTATACATATTGAAGATCTTCTTGAAGCTGTCGATATGAAAAGCGATTATATCGAGGATATGGTAAAAAGCTACATATTTACCGCTGTCGGCGGAGGCTTTATGTTCGTCAAAGCATTCAAATAATAACTTCATCGGGGTGAAAATAATAAATGGAAACAAGATCAATAATGATAGTCGGAGTGGGCGGACAGGGTACGCTGCTCGCTTCGAGGATATTGGGCAACGTGTTTATGTCGCAGGGCTTTGACGTAAAGGTCAGCGAGGTACACGGAATGAGCCAGCGCGGCGGTTCTGTCGTTACATATGTAAAATACGGCGAAAGGGTCTATTCGCCGGTCGTGGAAAAGGGCGAAGCCGACGTTATCATAAGCTTTGAGCAGCTTGAAGCGGCAAGGTGGCTGCCGTACCTTAAAAAGGGCGGAAAAATAGTGACCTCCGACCAGCGGCTCGACCCAATGCCGGTAATTACCGGAGCGGCACAATATCCGGAGGATATCATAAACAAAATATCCGCTCTCGGCGTTGACGTTACGGCGGTGGACGCACTCGGTCTTGCCGAACAGGCGGGAAGCGCAAAGGCGGCTAATGTGGTGCTTATGGGAGTGGTCTCAAAAAAGCTGCCGTTTGAAGAAAGCGTATGGCAGGCGGCTCTCGATAAGTGCGTGCCGCAGAAATTTATCGAGCTTAACAAAAAAGCCTTCGCGTTAGGAAGAAGCATGGCTTATGAAAGCTGAAGCAAGACAAGCGCGGCTCGTTGAGGCGATGAAGGAGTATTTCGGCGAGGACACAAGGCGCATAAACCATTTTACAAAGGTATATAACACGGCTAAGACGATAGGCTCGCTTGAAAAGCTTGACGAAAAGACGTATGATATTTTATGCACGGCGGCTATCGTACATGATATCGGTATAAAACCCGCCGAGGAAAAATACGGTGCGGGACACTGCGGCGGAAAGCTCCAGGAGCAGTTAGGTCCGAAGCCCGCCGAGGAAATGCTGAGAAGGCTCGGTTATGACGAGGAAACCGTAAAAAGAGTATCCTTTCTTGTCGCGCATCATCATACCTATGAGGGCGTCGACGGCGCGGACTGGCAGATACTGCTTGAAGCGGATTTTATCATAAACGCTCACGAGGACGGTTTGCCGCTCGAGGCGATAAAAGAAGCCGGACGGAGAATTTTTAAGACTGACGGCGGAAGGAAAATTTTAGAGCAGAATTTTGGGAACGTTTTAGAAACCTAATTATTGAAAAACAGGAGGTATTAGACCAATGGCGGAGGAAAAACGTTACTGGAGAAAGGACATAGAGTGTATGCCGCGCGAGGAGATGATAAAGCTTCAAAATGAG
>CANQCJ010000236.1 GCA_947589205.1 uncultured Ruminococcus sp.
TGCAACGAGCTGCTGATGGATCTCGAGGACGTCGATTTTCAGCTCGGCAGATTAAAGCTTTTAGGCTCTAAGGGAACTACCGGAACGCAGGCTTCGTTTATGGAGCTTTTCGAGGGCGATACCGACAAGATAAAACAGCTTGAAGCGATGATAGCGCAGGAAATGGGCTTTGAAGCGGTCGTGCCGGTCTCCGGTCAGACCTATTCGCGCAAGGTGGATTACGCCGTTTGCTCCGCGCTCGCTTCGGTGGCGCAGTCGGCTATGAAATTCGGCAACGATATAAGGATCTTGCAGTCGTTCAAGGAGATAGAAGAACCGTTTGAAAAAAATCAGATAGGCTCATCGGCTATGGCGTATAAGCGCAATCCCATGAGAGACGAGAGGATATGCTCTCTTGCAAGATACGTTATCTGCGACGTGCTCAACCCGGCGTTCACGGCGGGCACGCAGTGGTTTGAAAGAACTCTCGACGATTCCGCGAACAAGAGGATATCGGTAGCGGAAGCCTTCCTCGGAGTCGACGCGATACTGAACATAATGATAAACGTCACCGACCCGGAAAACGGACTTGTCGTTTATGATAAAATTATCCGCCGCAGAGTTATGGCGGAGCTGCCGTTCATGGCGACCGAAAATATCATGATGGACGCGGTGAAAAAAGGCGGCAATCGTCAGGAGCTTCATGAGCGTATCAGAGAATACTCCATGCAGGCGGGAGCTAACGTAAAAAGAGAGGGTCTTGACAACAATTTGTGCGAGCTTATTCTTGCCGACCCGATGTTTATGATAACCAAAGAGGAAATGGACGCGCTGTTAAAGCCGGAGAATTTTATCGGAAGATGTCCGCAGCAGGTAGACGAATTTATCGAAAACTGCGTTAAGCCTGTCCTTGAAGCCAACGGCGTTTCCGATGATAAAGCGGAAATAAACGTCTGAAGCCTTTATAATGAGCGCAAGCTTATCTTTTGGAAAATGTTTTCTTTTTTATTAAAAAAATTTGTTAAAGACGGTGAAAATGCGCCGCGCGCAAGATATGGAACGCTTTCGGCGGCGGTGGGAATAGTCTGCAACGTATTTTTGTTCATACTGAAATTCATTATCGGCAGGATCTCAAATTCGGTGTCGGTAACGTCGGACGCGTTCAACAATCTTTCCGACTGCGCGGGCTGCGCGGCAACGCTGTTCGGCTACAAAATGGCTGAAAAGCCCGCCGACAAGGAGCACCCGTTCGGGCACGGAAGAATGGAATATCTGACCGCGCTGATACTCGCCGCCGCGATCATCGCGGTAGGCTTTGAGCTGCTCAGAAGCTCTGTCGGCAGGATAATAACTCCGCAGGCGACGGAGGTAAGTCTGCCTATAATGCTCTCGCTTGTATTCAGCGCGGCGGTAAAGCTCTGGATGAGCGTTTTCAACACGCGCTTGGGCAAGCTGGCGCAAAGCACGGTCATACTTGCTTCGGCTAAGGACAGCAAAACAGACGC
Organism: uncultured Ruminococcus sp.; assembly: GCA_947589205.1. Classification (GTDB taxonomy): domain Bacteria; phylum Bacillota; class Clostridia; order Oscillospirales; family Ruminococcaceae; genus YE71. Next base: position 1,485 of record CANQCJ010000236.1, read on the forward strand.
TGCCGCGACGACGGCTGCGGCGGTCGGACTTGCGGTCTCCGTTTTCACCGATCTTCCCGCGGACGGGATAATCGGCGCGGCTGTATCGCTGTTTGTAATGTATTCCGGCTATGAGCTTGTGCGCGATACGGTAGACCTGCTTATCGGCAAGCCCGCAGACGAGGAGCTTACCGAGGAAATCAAGCGCATTGCAGCAGACAACGAACACATTATCGGCATACACGATCTGACGATACACGACTACGGTCCGGGAAATCTCATCGGCTCATGCCATCTTGAATTTGACAGCGCGGAAAATTTTGTCGAGATACATGACATTGTTGACAGGATAGAGCGGAACATTTTCAGTCTGTTAGGCGTGAGAATGACCATACACATGGATCCGGTAGACAGGACGGACGAACAGGTGATGGAGTACGGCAGGATCGTAGGCGAGATAGTCAAAAGTCTCGACGAGCGGCTGAGCATTCACGATTTTCGCCTTATAAGCGGTGAGAGCGCGCGAAGCGCGGTATTCGATATTGAAGCCCCGTTCGACTGTTCCTACACCGACGAACAAATAAAGCTTTATATAGATTCAACTCTCGCCGAACGCGGTGAGAGCATCTACACGGCTATTACCTTCGACAGGAAATGAAAGGAGGGGAATGTTATGACTTTTAAGCTCACGGTAAAGCAGAAGCTCAGCGTTACCGAGTACGGCGAAACCGAGCCGCTGAAAAATCTGAGCGAGGACGGCAGTTTTGAAGCCGACAACGCCGGTTTTGCCCGCCGCGACGCGAACGCACACGTTCGTGAGTGGTGTGAAGCAAAGGGTCTGAAAATGCGCACGCAGAAGGATTGGGTGAAAAATCCTAAGACCAAGTGCCTTGAAAAACAGGTCATGGTGCAAAACGGCGCAAGATCGGAGACGTATGTGTTTATTTTAGAGGGCTGACCTCCCGCAAAAAAGCCTCTCCCGCCGATAATTGTAACGCTGCGGGAGAAGCTTTTATCCTTAAAAAATTCAATATATGTAAAATTTCTGTTAAGTGTATTGACTTTTGGCGGGCGGGTATGGTATAATTATTTAGTTAATATTTACGCTGGTATGGCTCAGTTGGTAGAGCAGCGCATTCGTAATGCGCAGGTCATCGGTTCGAGTCCGATTACCAGCTTTGGAAACGCCCTCGGTTTTTGTCGGGGGCGGTTTTGCGTATATAAGTATAAAATAGCCTCCGAGAAATCGAAGCCTCAGTCTGTCGAAAAAGCCAAGCGAACGCTTGGCTTTTTCAAATAAATATGTTATAATAAAGAGGGCGGTGATGAAAT
>CANQCJ010000237.1 GCA_947589205.1 uncultured Ruminococcus sp.
CGCGCGCGCCCCTTTCGTCCGTCGTTATCTTATATACCGCCGCGGAAAAATTATCGTGATATTTTTTCGGCGCTGCAAATTTATCTATAAGCTCCAAAAGCTCGTCCACTCCGCGCATTTTTAGCGCAGAGCCGCTTATACAGGGAAATATTTTGCAGGCGTTTATCGCTTTTGCGAGCGTTTCATCGCTTACCCTGCCGCTGTCAAAATATTCCGACGCACATTCATCGTCGAGCATCGCGCATTCTTCAAAAAAGCTCTCGCTGCTTTGAACGGAAAAATCCACCGTTCCTCCGCCGCCGAAGGTCAGCGTTTTTTTGATATCCTCAAACGCCTTATCCGTATCCGCCGTCGAAAGATCGGTCTTGTTTATAAAAACAGTGGTCGGTACGCCGAATTTTCTAAGCAGCCGCCAGAGCGTTTCGGTGTGGCTCTGAACGCCGTCGGACGCGCTGACTATCAGTATCGCATGGTCAAGTATATTCAGCGCCCTTTCGGTCTCGCAGGAAAAATCAACGTGTCCCGGCGTGTCGATAAGGGTAACTAAGGCGTTTTGCGTTTCAAGCTCCGCTCGGTGGGAGAAAACGGTTATGCCCCTTTCCCGCTCGGCCTTGTAGGTGTCCATAAAGGAATCTCCGTTGTCTACTCTGCCGAGCCTTCTTATCGCTCCGGCGCGAAAAAGCATGGCTTCCGAAAGCGTCGTCTTGCCCGCGTCAACGTGAGCCGCCGCGCCGACCGTTACCCTTTTTTTGCCTTCAGGCATTTTTCAGTCCCCAGATGTTTTCGGCGTAATCCTTGATAGTTCTGTCGGAGGAGAATTTAGGCGCGCCGCACATATTCAGCCAGCATTTTTTAGCGAACGCAAGCTCGTCCTTGTAATCCTTATTGGCTTTGAGCTTCGCCTTTACATAAGCGTCAAGATCGCCTATTACATAATAATGATCGGGAACGTGCCAGCTTGCGCCGTCTGTCAGCGACTTGTAAAGCTCCTTGAACGAGCCCTCCTCGTTTGAGGGCACGCCGCCGTCGGTAAGCTCTCCGTCGATAAGCTTGTTTATAACGCGCATTATCTTTTCATCCGAAGCCGCAGCGCTGCGCGGGTCGTACTCGGGCATTATCCTTTCAAGCTCCTCAACTCTCGCTCCGAAGATGTAATTGTTTTCCTCGCCCGCTTCTTCGGCGATCTCGATATTAGCTCCGTCGTAAGTGCCGAGCGTTACCGTGCCGTTGAGCATGAGCTTCATGTTGCCCGTACCAGACGCTTCCGTGCCGGCGGTCGAGATCTGTTCGGAAATATCCGAACCGGCAGCGAGCTTTTCGGCGTAGGAAACGTTGTAATTTGAAACGAACACGACCTTGATAAGCTCCTTTGTCTGCTCGTCGGAATTTACAAGCCTGCCTATCTCGTTGATAAATTTTATGACAGCCTTAGCTCTGCGGTAGCCCGGCGCGGACTTAGCTCCGAAAATAAACGTCGTCGGCGTGAAGTCCTTTATGCTTCCGTCCTTTATGCCGTAATAGATATAAAGTATCGACAGCGCGTTCAAAAGCTGACGCTTGTATTCGTGCAGGCGTTTTATCTGTGTGTCGAATATCGTGTTAGGATCTATCTCTATCCCGTCGCGCAGCTTTATATACTCGGCAAGCTGACGCTTCTTCTGCTTCTTTATCTCGATAAATCTGCGCAGAACGCTCTCGTCGTCCGCGTATTTTTTCAGCGCGCTTAACTCGTTCAGGTCGGTTATCCAATTATCATTTCCGATAAGCTCGGTTATCAGCGCGCTTAATTCCTTGTTGCAGAGCGCGAGCCAGCGTCTTTGGGTAATGCCGTTCGTTTCGTTGAGAAAACGCTCGGGATAAAGCTTATACCAATCGGCAAGCGTGTCGTTTTTAAGTATCTCGGTGTGTATAGCCGCAACGCCGTTTGTATGCGAAGAAGCATACACCGCCATATTCGCCATTCTTAATTGAGAATCTCCTATCATCGCAAGAGAAGCTATCCTTTCTCTGTCGAAGCCCTCTATTTTTTTGGCGTACATCTGCGCCTTGAAGCGTTCGGAGATCATCAGGCAGATCTCATAAATTCTCGGCAGCAGCTTTTCCACAAGAGAGCAGTCCCACTTTTCAAGAGCCTCCTGCATTATCGTGTGATTCGTATAGTTAAACGTCCTCTGCGCGATATCGAAGGCCTTTTCAAAAGTATATCCCTCCTCATCGACAAGTATCCTGATAAGCTCCGGGATAGAAATTACCGGGTGGGTGTCGTTGAGCTGTATCTGCACCTTGTCGGGAAGCGTCTCGAGAGCGCCGAAGCGTTCCTTGTGCTTTTTAGTAATGTCGGCAAGCGAAGCCGCCGAGAAGAAATATTCCTGACGCAGACGAAGCAGCCTGCCCTCATAGAAATTGTCGTTCGGATAAAGCACGCGGCTTATGTCCTCCGCTTGATTTTTAGCAGCGCTTGCGCCGCCAAAATCGCCGTCATTGAATTTTGCAAAATCAAATTCCTCTTCCGCTTCCGCTTGCCAAAGGCGCAGGTTTCCGATGTTTTGCGTACCATAGCCGATTATCGGCATATCATACGGCACAGCCTTCACCGTCATGTCGGAATACTTGACATTAACGCTCTCCTGTTCGCGGCGTTTTGACCACGGGTCGCCGAAGCGAGACCAGTCGTCAGCCGCTTCACGCTGGAAACCGTCGGCTATTATCTGCTTGAAAAGTCCGTATTTGTAGCGTATGCCGTAGCCGTCGAGCGGCGTGTCGCGGGTCGTGTCGAGTCCGCACTCCCCTAT
>CANQCJ010000238.1 GCA_947589205.1 uncultured Ruminococcus sp.
CACCAGCCGGTAGAGGATCAGGCCGATGCCCAGCTCGTAGTTGGGAACCACGTAGTTGCCCAGGCCCGTGAGCGCCACGATGATGATGAGGATCGGGCTGATCACCGACGCCGACACCGCCGTGATAGAATGCTGCGGCGTTGCCTACGCCTGCAAAACGACGTTCACTACATTAAAAAAGCTTGCCGGCGAGACCCGCGCGAGGCTTTATACCTACCTCTCCGTCCGTGAGGACGCGGTGGAGCTTTTCGGCTTTTACGACCGCGAGGAGCTTAAATGCTTCAAGCTGCTCATCTCGGTGTCCGGAGTAGGTCCGAAAGCCGCGCTGGCGATACTTTCCGAAATGGACCCGCAGCGTTTCGCCCTCGCCGCCGCAACAGGCGACGCAAAGGCTCTGACCAAAGCCAAGGGCATAGGCGCAAAGACCGCTCAGCGGATAATTTTAGAGCTTAAAGACAAGCTCGCGGGCGAAACGATCTCGCTGCGCGGCGCGGAAAGCGTTTCCCTCCGACCGTCAAGCGGTTCTGCCGCAGAGGAAGCCGTGACGGCGTTACAGGTACTCGGCTACACCGAAGCGGAAGCCGCAGGCGCGGTCGCGCCGCTCGACAAGAGCCTTAGCGTTGAGGAGCTTATCAAGAAAGCTCTGTTGGACCTCGCGAGATTTTGAAAATAAACATTAATAATAGTAAACCGAAAAGGAGTATTTATTAATGATAGAAAAAGGCGATTTTGAATTTGAACGGCGCGCGGTCGCGCCTCAGGCGCAGCAGGCGGACACTACCGATGATTTTGAAGTCGGTCTGCGCCCGAAAACGCTTAATGAATACATCGGTCAGGACGAGGTAAAGGACAACATCAAAATTTGCATAGAAGCCGCAAAGCTGCGCGGCGACTCGCTCGACCACGTTCTGCTCTACGGTCCTCCCGGCTTGGGAAAAACCACACTTTCAAAAATAATCGCTCACGAAATGGGAGTTAATATCCGCGAAACGAGCGGCCCTGTCATCGAAAAACAGGGCGACCTCGCCGCACTGCTGACCAACCTTGAAAAAGGCGACGTGCTGTTTATCGACGAGATACACCGTCTTTCACGTCAGGTCGAAGAAATTCTTTACCCCGCGCTGGAGGATTTCGCGCTCGACATAATCATGGGCAAGGGTCCTGCCGCACGTTCGATACGCATTGAGCTGAACAAATTTACCCTGATAGGCGCGACCACGCGCGCGGGACAATTGAGCGCGCCGCTCAGAGACCGCTTCGGCATAATCGAACGCTTAGAGCTTTATTCGCCAATACAGCTTTGCGAGATAGTCAAACGCTCGGCGATGATATTGGGCGTCGTCTGCGAGCCGGACGGAGCTATGGAGCTTGCCTCACGTTCACGCGGTACGCCGCGTATCGCCAACCGTCTGCTTCGCCGCGCACGGGATTTTGCGCAAATTTACGGCGACGGCAGGATAACCGCCGACATGGCGAAATTCACGCTGGAGCGTTTGGACATTGACGAGTTAGGCTTAGATAAGCTTGACCGCAGAATGCTGAAAATGATAATCGAGGGCTACGGCGGCGGACCGGTCGGATTACAGACGATAGCTGCCGCGATAGGCGAGGAGGCTGTGACGTTAGAAAACGAGTGTGAGCCGTTTTTAATGCAGTTAGGTTTCCTAAGCAAGACACCGCGCGGCAGAATGGCTACGCAGTTAGCGTACGATCATTTGGGGATCCTCAAGGACGGGCAGACACATTTTTAGGCTCGTGCTAACGCACATCGCTAAATTTCGGTACAGACGCTGCCTAACAGATAACTGCGGGCGAACTAAAAGGTTTCGGGAGGGGTCAAGGGGAGACCCTTCTCTAAAAGGGTCTCCCCTTGTGGGGGTTTGGGGGCAAAGCCCCCAATTTCGGAGTACAGACCTGCCAACAAGAAAACGTAATAGGAGAATAAACCAGCCCTTTTTAAATCGGCTTTCCAAAAACAAAGTCAGCGTAAGAGAGCAACTAAATAAATCAAACAACAGTCAGTGAACAAAACAAATCAAAGCCGATTTAAATTGCACAAAAGAGCGTGAGCGATTTTTGCGCAAGAAACCCCCGAACACCTAATAAATTGCGATTTTTGCGCAAGAAACTCGCCGAGGACGAAACCCCCAGAAAAAGCGTTCTAACCCCCAACAGCATACATTATTAATATTATAGAATACAACCTTTAAAATAACTTTAAAAAGGAGAATACACTATGGGAAGATTATTCGGAACAGACGGCGCACGCGGAGTGGCTGTGACAGAGCTTACCTGCGAGACCGCAATGATGATAGGACGAGCCGCAGCTGCGGTGCTGGCTAAGGACTGCGGCGGAAAACCGCGTATCGTTATCGGCAAGGATACGAGAATTTCCGGCGATCTGCTCGAGGCTGCTCTCGCGGCGGGAATTTGCTCGGTCGGCGCGGACGCCGTGCTGCTCGGTGTAGTGCCTACTCCGGCAGTCGCTTACCTCGTGAACGCTTACGGCGCGGACGCGGGCGCGATGATATCCGCTTCACATAACTCCGTGGAATTTAACGGCATAAAGCTGTTCTCCTCAACAGGCTTTAAGCTGCCAGACAGCGTTGAGGAGGAGATAGAATCGCTTATCCTCGATACGCCGGAAAAGATCCAATTAAAGGACGGCTGCGAGATCGGCAGGATAATCCGCATGGACAGCGCGGCGGACGATTACATAAAGCATATCCTCTCGGCAGCCTCCGTTCGCCTTGACGGCTTAAAGGTCGCCCTCGAC
>CANQCJ010000239.1 GCA_947589205.1 uncultured Ruminococcus sp.
CCTATTATCGTCGCGTCCATATTTCCGGTATGTCCCACCATGTCTCCGTTAGGATAGTTGCAGCGCAGGAAATCATACTTGCCGGATCTTATCGCCGCGATAAGGTCGTCCGTTACCTCGGCGGCTTTCATCCACGGACGCTCGTCAAAGGAAACTCTGTCGGAGGGTATCTCCTTCCATGTCTCCAGCTCGTCGGAAAACTTCTCCGAACGGTTGCCGTTCCAGAAATATGTAACATGACCGTATTTCTGCGTTTCGGACACCGCATAGCTGTTGAGTCCGTTTTTAACGAGCAGCTCGGAAAGGGTGTTGGTTATCTCGGGGGGAGCTACGAGGTATTTTTTCGGCAGCTCGAGGTCGCCGTCATACTGAAGCATACCCGCATAGAGCACCTTGGGGTCGTAACCGCCCTTGTCGAAGCTGTTGAAGCCCTCGACGTCGAACGCCATCGAAAGCTCAATCGCGCGGTCGCCGCGGAAGTTAAAGAGGATAACGCTGTCGTTGTCGCAGATCCTACCGACAGGCTCGCCGTTTTCTGCGATAACGAACGGAGGAAGATCCTGATCTATCGCGCCGGTCTCTTCTCTGAGCGTATTGTAAGCCTCCGCCGCGGAAGCAAACTGTCTGCCCTCGCCCTTTACATGGGTATCCCAGCCGAGCTTTACCATGCCCCAGTCGGCTTGATATCTGTCCATCGTGACCTTCATTCTGCCGCCGCCCGAAGCGATCCTGGCGTCGAAGCTCTCATCGTTGAGCGAAGCGAGAAGCTGCTCGAGATCCTCTATATAGGTCATGCCCGATGTCGCCGGCACGTCTCTTCCGTCAAGGAGAATGTGACAGCGTACCTTTGATACGCCCTCCTCCTTGGCGCGCTTTATCATTATTTTAAGGTGGGAAATGTTTGAATGAACGTTTCCGTCAGAGAGCAGTCCGATAAAGTGCATGGTCGAACCGTTTTCTATGCAGTTTGAAGAAAGGCTTTTCCAGGTATCGGAGGAAAACATTTTTCCGCTCTCTATAGATTCGTTTACCAGCTTTGCGCCCTGAGAATAGATCTGTCCGCAGCCTAAAGCGTTGTGTCCTACTTCGGAATTTCCCATATCGTCGTCGCTCGGCAGACCTACCGCGCCGCCGTGAGCCTTGAGCGATGTGTTGGGGTAGTCTTTAAGAAGCATATCGAGCGTCGGGGTGTTGGCTTCGGTCACGGCGTCTCCGAGACCGGTAACGGAAAAGCCCACGCCGTCCATTACCACCAGAACTACAGGTTTTTTCTTTGCCATAAATATTTTCTCCCCTCTTATCAGCCGTTTACGGCAGCCTGTACTATCGTATTGAAATCGTCGGCTTTAAGAGAAGCTCCGCCGATAAGTCCGCCGTCAACGTTTTCCTTGGCAAGCAGCTCGGCGCAGTTTTTGGCGTTCATAGAACCGCCGTACTGGATAGTTACCGCCTGAGCGGTCTCCTCGCCGTAAAGCTTCGCAAGCGTCGCACGGATAAGCGCGCAGACCTCCTCAGCCTGATCCGCCGTAGCGGTCTTGCCCGTGCCTATCGCCCATACCGGCTCATATGCGATAACGGTCTTTTTTGCGTCCTCTGCGGAAACGCCGAACAGATCGAGCTTTATCTGACGGGCGACTACCTCCTCGGTAATGCCGCACTCGCGCTCCCAGAGCAGCTCGCCCACGCATACGATAGGCTTTAAGCCCGCGGCAAGCGCAGCCTTTGTTCTCTTGTTTACCGTCTCATCGGTCTCGCCGAAATACTGTCTCCTCTCGCTGTGACCGATAACCACATACTCAACGCCCGCTTCTACGAGCATATCCGCAGAGATCTCTCCGGTAAACGCTCCGCTCTTTTCAAAGTGAACGTTCTCCGCGCCTATCTTCACATTGCTTCCCGCCGTCGCGGCAACAGCCGTTTCGATATTTGTAAAAGGCACGCAGGCTACTACCTCGACCTTTCCGTCAGCGTTCGCAACGAGAGGCTTTATCGCTTCGAGAAGCTCCTTGGCTTCGGGGCGGGTCTTGTTCATTTTCCAGTTACCGGCAATAATTGCCTTTCTGACATCTTTTTTCATAGCAATTCTCCTTAAATTTATTTTATATAATAAAAGTCGTACAAAAATCCGCAGCCGAGCGCGGTGAGGACGATTCCGAAAACGAGCATTGCGATAAACGCCTTGTTGGGCGGATCCTTAAGCTCCTCCTGCTCCCTGCCGTCCTCATCGGTATCCGGCTTCTGCTCGACATCGGCTTCATCGGTGATGTAAAACGCAGACGGATCCTTAGGGTCGTATTCGATGCTTATTTCCCCGTCAAGTCCTAAGTCGGGCGTCCATTTTTCATAGGTCTCGCCGTCGTGCTCAAAAATAAGCTGCACCTCCGGGAAGGTCTTTCCCGCGATCTCGCTTTCGCGTCTGCCGCCTATCCTCGCCTTAGCGGGAAGATAGCCGGTCTCCTTTATCACCGGGTCGTGGTTTTCCATTTCAAGGTAAAAGCTGCCCATTTTCTTGACCTTTATCGAAAAAAGCAGCATTATCACCCCGAAGATCACAAACACTCTGCCGAAAACTCCGCCGTATTTATCCAGCACGCCGGACGCTCCGAACGCGTTGGACGCGTTCAATGCGGCACAATATACAGAATACATTTAATACGCTTCCTGTCAAAAATCGGGGCGAGGGGGAGTTTTCCCGCCCTGCCCCGAAATAGAATTTTACTTGT
>CANQCJ010000240.1 GCA_947589205.1 uncultured Ruminococcus sp.
AATAAGCTCGGTCATGACCGGTACGGCTGCGCCTAACTCTTTTTCGCTCGCCTGCCGCGCCCAGCTCGTGAACGGCGGAATGCTTTCGTCCGCCGCCCTGGCAAGTGACCACAATATGCGGCGGGCTATATTCGACAGATATGCCGTCAGGCTGTCCTTGACAGTACCCGGCTTCATTTTGTTCACCTCAAAAGCGACAGACTGCAGCAGCGAAGCGTCGCCGAGCAGGTCGCCCTTTTGACCTTTGCCTAAGCAAAAATTATCCCTATACAAAACGGCGGCAAAGACGCTCGCTTTTAAAACTACATCCTTGCCGCTTATCGTCACTGTCCTTTCCATTTTACTCCGCGCCGGTCGGTATCGACTGTATTTTCTCCTTGCCCGGCTTTATAAGGCGCACAAAATTGTCGCCCGGGCGGGGAGTAGCCGCTATCGGGTATTCCGGAAACTCAAAATCAAAGGTAGAGCCCTCCGCAGTTTTTCCCGAAAGTGACGGTCTGTTTGAGCACTGGCAGAAAAAGAATATAGTTGTTTTTCCCGTACCGTCCGATGTGTTTTCGATAAGCACAAGTGCAAAGTACGGATATTCCTTACCGTCTGCTACCTCTACCGTACCGCCGTCCGCTTCCTGCTCGTTGAGCCAAGCCTTGTTCACATTGTCGGTGACCGCAAGCAGCGTCAGCGTTACGTCGTAGCCGTCGTTGACGCTGTTGCCGTAGACCGCTGTGCTGTCGGCATAGACCTTCTGCGTATCGCCGCGGGGAGTTGCATTGTACTGCCTTCCGCCCGCTTCAAAGGACGGCAGATATGTTACCGAACCGTATGACACCTGATCCTCGGTGACTGTCGCAGGAGCGTATCCTACCGCGATAAGTCCGCTCGCCATTTTTGCTTTCTGTTCAGGCATTTTTTTCATTCCTCCTTGATATTTCCAAGCTCGTAAACGTATAAAATTTCTTTCCGCTCGCTGACCCACGTTATCTCGCGCTGATAGGTCAGCTTGTTTTTTCTTAAAATATTTTCGACCATTCCCGGGAGCCTTCTGTTGTCGGGTTTTAGATAAAGCTCGAGCCTTACCGACAGGCAGCCGAAAACATTTTCCGAATCCGCACAAACGCTCCCGCCGTCGAGCGGCAGATAGACCATGCAGGGCGCGGGAGTGGGTCTTGAAAATTCACACCGTGCGAACGGTATGCCGAGCGCGGACAGCTCTTTGTATAAGCTTTCTATCGTCATAGCTTATCAAGCTCCTTGTCAATGCTTTCGATCGTTTCTGTTTCGGCGGGCGAAATATGCGGTGTGCCCTCAACGCGCTTTCCCGAGCGGTCTAAATGACCGTTTTCAAGCAGGTGGGTAAGCTGCGGCTTCGCCGAATTGTATACGGTGCAGGAAACAGAATCCTTAGTCCTTACCGTCCTTACCGTCCAGCCGGACGCGTAATGCTTACCGCTTTCTTTGCTTTTCGGCGAAGTCTTTCTGAGCCTCTCAGCCGCTTTTTTCGTTTGCTTTTCTATGATCGAAAATACCGCTTCTTTCATTTCCTCGGAATAAGCCGCAAGCTCCTCCGCTATAAGTCTGTCAAACTCCTTCATCGTCTGTCACCGCCGAAATTTTTATCAAAGTGTGAGCGGCATTGACATCAAATACCGACAAGATCCGCCAATATGCGCCGTTGTAAAGCACTCGGTATTCCTCCGGGACTATCTTCGCCGCCGCCCGACAGTATCTTATCTTAAACTCGACCGTATGATTATAATCTATACGGCTTTCCGCCGCCGCAGCGTTGCCGCCGTTTGTGACTATCCCGGCAGAGCATTTGTAATACTCTCTCCAACCGCCGATATCGTTCCCCCGCTCGTCCCGATAAGCCGTATCGAAGCGTTCTATCGTTATCCTGCGGTCAAATTCATTCGCCTGCACTGTCATTTACATCAGCTCCGTCATATTTGGTCTGCAGCTGCAAAACCATACCGCACACCGAATGTGAACGCTTGATACCGGCGGTAACGGTATAGCTGCGCTTGTCGTACATTTCCTGCGTAAGACAGCAGAGCAGCAGGAGCATGAGCGGGTCTTTTTCGTTATATGACCCGACCGCGCCTATGATGTAGTCCCGCGCGGCGGAAGCTATCAGCTCTAACAGCTCATCGTCATCATCGAAATCAATGCGGAGATACCTCTTGACAAGAGAAATATCCATAGCTCATCACTCGCCCGCGCCGAGCCTTCCGACGATATAGCACTTATCCGACGGGTCGCACTGAACGCAGTCGATAAGCTCTATAAGGCGTGCAAGCGTTACGTTTTTTGTAAATCCCGCTTCCTTTGACGCCGCAAACTCTGTCGTTCCCGCGTCTACGAACGCCGCCGCTTTTTTAAGATCTCCGTAATAGATCGGAGCTTTGCCGCCGACCGTTTTTATCTGTGCGTTCGAGAACACCTTCACCGGATAGCCGAGGAACAGACGCGCCGTCGGCTTGGTCGGATCGGGCTGAAGAACAGGTCTGCCGTTTGTATCGAGCGCGGAATCAAGTATATCAAAGCCGTCCTGATTGGTGACTATCATCAGATCGTTATACGCGGCGGGGTCTAAGTCCTTGTTTATCGAAGACCGCAGAGCCTTCCAGTCGGCAAGGGTCTTTGCGGCTTTGCCCTTTTCAAGAGCCTCGACCGCCATGGCGTTTTCCGTAATGACCGCCTTTCTTGCAAAGT
>CANQCJ010000241.1 GCA_947589205.1 uncultured Ruminococcus sp.
AAATGAAGGACGAAAACGCGGCGGCTATCCAAAATTTGATAAACGAAGCGCAAAGCAACAAGGGCGTGATAAAGGGCAAATACACCGAGGTCGGCGCGGAAATGCCCGAGGGCGTAGCTCAGGGAATGAGCGATAATCAGGACAAGATAGAAAACGAGAGCCGGCGCATAGCCGACAATACGGCGCAGAAATTTTCGGCGGCAATAATCGCAAATCAAGCGATAATGCGTCAAGCCGGCAGCGATATGTACAATGAGTTTATAGCCGGCTTTAATGAAGCGCAGGCTTCATGGTCTCCGAATACCGGATATGTTCCGCAAAGCAGCGGTTCGCCGCAGACCTACAGCGCGCCGCAGCCGTACAGCTTACAGACCTACAGCGCAGAACAGTCCGACGGCAGCTCGGAGACCGCGAGCATAGCCGTACCGTCTATCTCAAAGCAGATAGGCAGCGTAAGGAGCTTTGTTTCGCAAAGCCGACAGACGACGCAGGGACTGCGCTATAACGCCGTTCGTCAGATGAGTGCGAACAGCGCCGAAAGCGTTCGGAATGCTCTCGAGCTTCCCGAAACGATAAGCATAAACCTGACCCTGCCGGACGGCAGGATAATAGCGGAGGTCTCCGCGCCGTTTTTGGATATCATAAACGGCAAAAATTCAAGACTTACACAAAGGGGGCACGCGATGAATGGCTGACAGAAAAATTTTTACTCCGCGCAGCATAACCTTTAACGGAACGGATTCCCTTAAAGGAATGGGCGTTAAGATAGCCCCATATCCCGATACCGTGATAGGCAAGCCGCAGCCTAAGATAGTAAACGTGACCGTGCCGTATATGGACGGCTCTTATGATTTTTCGCGCATTGACGGGGAGCTGCATTACGGCAGCAGGATACTGACCTATACGTTTTTGCTTTTCGGCGAAAACCGCGAGGAGCTGGAGAAAAAGCGCGAAAATATAATAGAATGGCTTTGCGGCGAGCCGGGCGACCTCGAGGACACCGACTTTCCGAACGAGAAATTTGTAAACGCCGCCTTTTCCGAATGCGGAGAGCTTGAATATTTTTCGCGCTTCGGAAATTCCGCAAAGCTGAAAATAACGCTGACTGCCGACCCGAAAAGAAAGAGCTTGGATGAAGATCGATGAAAGGAGGATATGCTTGTACAAAATAGAATTGCAGGGCGGGCAGAATATAGTCCGTCTTCACGGCGATGAGGAAAACGATCCGAAACTGTTCAATAAACGCCTGCGTGACGGTATAAACAGCATACCGGACTTATCGTTCACAATTTACCATAACAACCCCGGATTTGACCTGATAGAGCCGATGACTTCAAAGGTAGAGGTCACGAACACAAAAACTGACGAAGAAATGTTTGTCGGGCGCGTGCTTATTGTCGAAAAGGCTATGGACAGCAGCGGCGCGGTCTATAAAAACATAACCTGCGAGGGCGAAGCGGCTTATTTTAACGACAGCATGATAGAGAGTATGTATTTTGCGACGGGTTCGCTGTCGTTTCAAGCGTTAAAAATGCTCGTTGACGCGCATAATTCGCAGGTCGGAGACGATAAAAAATTCGAGATAGGCGAGGTCGAGACAACGGGAATGACGGCGGCGGTCACTGTCGAAAACGTCACTGTGTGGGAAGCATTGCAAACAGTAATGGCAGACGGCTTTGGCGGCGAGATACGGGTCAGACACGTCGGCGGCGCGGGCGGAACAAGGTATATTGATTTTGCAAAAAGGTTCGCGGAAAGCAGCGACACCGAGATAAAGGTCGGATCAAATATGCTCGAGGTGTCGCAAAGTCTGGATATGTCGTCGCTTGCCACAAGGGTCATACCTCTGGGGGCTGTGCCGGAGGACGGTCACGAGAAATTCACCGTTAAGCGTACAAATATCGAAAGCGTGAACGGCGGCAAAAACTATTTGGTGAACAGCGCGCTCGAAGCCAAATACGGCGTGGTAAGCCGAATCGTTGTTTTTGAAGATATTGATGAAGCCGACAAGCTTTTAGAAGCCGGTCAGAGCTATGCCGACAGTCTTGCGGCGGGCGTTACCAACTGCCGTCTGCGGGCGGTAGATCTGTCGCTCATTCCGCCTAAAAATAAAAATGACCTACCGCCGAAGCCGCTCAAGCTCGGAGGAGTTTATCACGTTTCAAACGAGCACGCCGGCATAGACGATACGCTCAGGCTCATAGCGTGGACGCTGAACCTTGACGATCCGTGGCAGCATGAATATACATTCGGAGAGAAATACGTTTCGGGCAGCAGCCGTACATCTGCCGCCGAGGTTCGTTCGGATATTTATGATCTGTACAACCGCAAAGCGCCGTTTGTGATCCTCTCCGAATCCGAATACGCGGCATTAGCCCCAAAGGACGACAACACATTTTACATAGTAGAAAACAACGACGATAAAACGATAGATGTTTACTTAGGCGTAAAGCCGCTCGAGGGCGGCGGCGGTTCGGGGGAAGAAAAGAGCAAGGCGGAGGAATTTATAAGCGGAAGTCTTGTAACTCGGGATATTTACAACCAACCGAGCGGCGGCTACGGCAGCGAGGGAAACGCCGACGAAGCTGTAACGCCGTCTGAAAATTCCGTCGTGCAGGCGAAAAAATATATTCTCAGCGGCGGTCCGGATACGTTCATATACGACCTCACGCTCGAATCGGTAAGCTTTA
>CANQCJ010000242.1 GCA_947589205.1 uncultured Ruminococcus sp.
AGAGCTTTCCGAGGGCGGCTTGATAACGTTCGTTTGCTTCTTTTCGGCTGCGGCTGCATCGGGCAGCGAATTTTTTGAGATGTTAAGCTCATAGCTCTCCTCCGCCGTTTTTACGGCTTTTGAATAAGCCGCCGCACCCGCGCCGCCCGCCGCAAGGACCGCCGCCGCAAGCGCAATGTATGCGCCCTTTGCGCCTATAAGCTGCGCTACCCTTGTTTCCTTGATAGACTTCATATTGTAGACCTTCCTTTCTCCTGCCGCATTTTTACGGCTTTACCGGTATTATGGGCGCAAAATTAGAATATTATTCAATTTTGAAAAATTTTCGTTCAAAGGTCTTGAAAAAAGCTTCATAATATTGTATAATAAAAGTGACCATATTCTCAAGGAGGTTGAAATTATGATACACGATCTTACGGAGATCTATGCGGACAAGGCGGGTGAGCAGCTAAAAAGATATAACGACGCCGCGCAGGAATTTGAAACTATGTTCGGAAAAAAGCCTATGAGGTTTTTCAGCGCGCCCGGACGCACCGAGGTCGGCGGAAATCACACCGATCACAACAACGGCTGCGTGCTTGCGGCAGGGGTTTCGCTTGACGTTATCGCCGCGGTCGTTCCTTCCGACGACGGTATTATCCGCATTAAATCGCAGGGCTTCCCTATGGATACTATCGACTCTAACGACACTGAAATAAAAGACAGCGAGGAAAATACCTCCGCAGCCCTAATACGCGGAGTTGTCGCGGGTATGAAAAGAAACGGCTATAAGGTCGGCGGCTTCAGCGCGTATACGACTTCAAACGTTCTTAAAGGCTCGGGATTGTCCTCCTCCGCAGCCTTCGAGGTGCTTGTCGGTACGATCATCAGCGGACTGTACAACGATTCCGCCGTTTCGCCGGTAGAAATAGCCAAGATCTCGCAGTTTGCCGAAAATATCTACTTCGGTAAGCCGTCGGGTCTTATGGATCAGATGGCTTCGTCTGTCGGCGGTTTTATAACCATAGATTTTGAAAACAACACCGCTCCGGTAATAGAAGCGATAAATTTCGACTTCGCTTCCTGCGGCCATGAGCTTTGCATTGTAGACACAAAGGGAAGCCATGCCGATCTTACCGGAGAATACGCGGCTATCCCGGTCGAGATGAAACAGATAGCGCAGTATTTTTCCAAGCCGTCATTAAGAAGCGTCGGCCGTTCGGAGGTCATGGCGAGACTGGCGGAATTAAGAAGCCGCTTCGGCGACCGCGCGGTGCTTCGCGCTTTGCATTTCTTCGATGAAAACGAAAGAGTCTCTTTGCAGGCTCACGCGCTCAAATCGCGCGATTTCGCGAGATTTTTAAAGCTCGTCAACGAATCGGGAGATTCCTCCTACAAATATCTGCAAAACATTTTCGCCGTTACCGCGCCAAACGAACAGGGTCTCGCGCTTGCGCTTTATATGGCTAAGGATATACTCGGCGGCGAGGGCGCGTGCAGAGTCCACGGCGGCGGCTGTGCCGGAACGATACAGGCTTTCGTGCCGCACGATAAGCTGCTTACCTTCAAGAGCGCGATGGAAAGAGTTTTCGGCGAGGGAAGCTGCTATGTGCTCTCGATAAGACCCTTCGGCGGAACAGAGGTATCGCTGTAATGAAATTTTCAAGCAGCGATATTCTTGCCCGCGCGATAAAAAA
Source organism: uncultured Ruminococcus sp. (assembly GCA_947589205.1). Taxonomy (GTDB): domain Bacteria; phylum Bacillota; class Clostridia; order Oscillospirales; family Ruminococcaceae; genus YE71. The sequence continues at coordinate 1,677 of CANQCJ010000242.1, forward strand.
ACAGGATAAGACCCGCGTCGCGCTCAAAAAGACCGGCTGCGGAAAAGCTCTTATCGACGGACTTCCCTTCTCTATAAGCGTTGAAAGCGACGGCGCGGCTTCGGATAAGGGATTGGTGCTCGCAATATCCGGCGAAGCCGTTGAAAACGGCGATCTAAAAATAGATATGATAGATATTATCTATCCTGCCCGCGGCGGAAGCAAAACAATAAAGCACAAGCCGGAATACTATAAGAAAAAAGACGGCAGGCATATATACAGGTGCATTTGCAGCGAGGTAAAGATACCGGCGTCTCTCGACAACGGACTTTTTAACAAGGCAATGAGCGAGCAGGAGCTTATAAGCTCGCTCAATTCGCAGGTCGTTTTCCGTTTCGTGCCGCATTATTCGCTTGAAAGCGAAAGCGAGATAATGATAAATATTTACCCGCACGCCAACCCGCTTGACGGCAGCGTTACCGAATGGATAAACGCTACATCGGATAAAGACTATTTTGAACACGGCGGGGCAAGGACGCTTAAAAGAAAAGACAAAGGATAATTTTTTATGAGAATGAGAAGAAAAAAACGGCTCGAGGAACGTATTGACGCCTGCGGAGAGCTGATAATTTCCATGCAGCGCGAGAACAGGGACTTTTCCGTTAAGGACGACAAGGATATGCTCGATATTGATTCTCTGTTTGAAAAAAAAGCTCCGCTTACGCTTGAAATAGGCTGCGGAAAGGGAAAATTTATTACAGAGCTTGCTTTAGCGCAGCCGGAGAAAAATTATATCGCCGTTGAAAAATTCGCCAACGTCATCGTTGACGCGGCGGAAAGGGCTAAACAGCTTGAATTAAAAAACGTCAGATTTCTGCGCGGCGGCGCCGAATACCTCGACTGCTACATACCGCCCGGGATCACAGAGCGGATAGATCTGAATTTCAGCTGCCCATACCCTAAAAAAAGCTATGCTTCTCACAGGCTCACTCACCGCCGCTTTCTCGAAAT
>CANQCJ010000243.1 GCA_947589205.1 uncultured Ruminococcus sp.
GAGGACTTTGTTATTATCAGGGATAACGGGTGCGAAAATATGACGGAGGCGGAGAAAGAGCTGATCGTGGTTTGAAACTGTCGGCAAGCATAAAAAAACAGGTCGAAACCTGCTAAAAAATTTTATTTTGCTATTGACAAAACTTAAAAAGTGTGATATAATATAAAAAGAGAGAACGACTGCGCAAGCGGTCTTCCTCCAATTTACTGACAAATTTTTATTATATGCCGTCAATTTTTGGGGATTGGCGGCTATTTTTTCTTATTATTGCTCAACTCTATTAATGAAACCACGAGGTTTAGGAGCATTAAAAGTTCCATTATAGTCATTCAGCTCACCCCCTTGCGGAGGAACGCCCCTTGCGTTGGAACAATCGTCCGGAGTTTTGTGGTTTGTACGAAGTTCAAACCACAAAACTCATAGGGCGGGCAAACAATTGAAAAGCTTATAAGTATTTTAAAGCCCGCCCGCCGCCTGCGCGCCTGCTTGTTGGGCTTGCGCCCAACACTGCAATCGTTCTCGTAATATCATTATAACATACTTGTTGGATTTTGTCAATATAAAGAAAATATTTTTATTCCGAAACCCGCAAAAAAGAAAATTGCTCTCAAAAAAGTGTTAAAAATTTATTAAACTGAAAAAAATGACTTGCAAAATAAATGGAAATGAGGTATAATGTAAATAAGGAGCGCGCAGACGGAGATGGACCGAATGGGCGCGTGAAAAAATTAATGGAGGTAAATAATTTATGGTAACAGCCGGCGAATTCAGAAACGGAATGACTTTTGAAGAGGACGGAAACGTAATGCAGATAATCGAATTCCAGCACGTTAAGCCCGGAAAGGGAGCGGCTTTCGTCAGAACAAAGGTCAGAAACGTAATAACAGGCTCAGTTGTTGAAAAAACATATAACCCGACGGCAAAGTTCCCTACCGCTTTCGTTGAAAGAAAGGATATGGAATACAGCTATAACGACGGCGATCTTTATTACTTTATGGATCCCGAGACCTACGATATGGTGCCCGTGAACGCTTCCGAGCTTTCGGATAACTTCAGATTCGTAAAGGAAAATATGATCTGCAAGATCCTGTCCTATAAGGGTAAGGTGTTCGGCGTTGAACCGCCCTACTTCGTAGACCTCGAGGTGACCGATACCGAGCCGGGCGTTAAGGGCGATACCGCTACTAATGCTACCAAGCCTGCGACTGTTGAAACAGGCGCGGAGATCAAGGTGCCGCTCTTTATCAATACCGGCGATAAGATAAGGATAGATACGAGGACCTGCGAGTATATGGAGCGCGCTAACTGATCCTTTCAGCTTTTAAGCTTACAAAATGGGGGGTATGACAATGGAGCTTTCAAAAAAGGTCGGCTATATCAAGGGGCTTATGGCGGGACTGAAGATCGACGGCTCTTCGCCGGAGGGTCAGGTGCTTTGCGCTATGAGCGAGCTGCTTGAAGAAATGGCGGACGAAATAGAGGTAAATTCTCAGATACTTGACAGTATTTCCGATTATCTCGATGATATTTTTGAGACCGAACAGGACTTTGAGAAGCTCGAGGACGATATTGATAACGAACCGACAGAGCACGATCTAAGCTCACTCGCTCAAACCGACGAGGAGGAAGAAGTCTCCGAACGAACCGATGATATCGACGGTCTGTTTTCTAAGATAGCCGATAACGCCGCTTCCGAATCCGAAGCGCTCGATGAGCTTTCCGAACAGCTTGAGGAGATCCAAGCCGCCGAGCAGGAGACCGACGGCGCGCCCGATGAACAGCCGCAAAGCGGCGGCGCGCGGGAACAGATAAATGAGCAGACCCCGCCGCAAGGCTTTGACGACGAGATGATCTATGAATGCCCCTGCCCTATCTGCGGGTTGATCTTTAACATAACTCAGACCGAGCTTGAACGCGGTACGGTGCATTGCCCCGGCTGCTCAAATCTGCTCGAGATCGAAAACTGAATAATTAAAACTTGTTTCAAGGGGTGGTGAAATTCCACACCGGCGGTCAAAGTCCGCAAACGCCGTGCAGCTTTAAAGCCTGCGCCGCGCCGAATCGGTGAAATTCCGATACCGACGGTAAAGTCCGGACGAAAGAAACGCGCTATGCGGTCGATAACGCCCCCTCGTGTATACAGAGGGGGCTTGTTTATTGCACAAGAGGTTTCTTCCGCGATTTAAAAATTTGTTAATTTTAAATATCAGGAGGAATACATTTATGAACACTTATTCTGCTGCACAAAACAGCTCCGCGAAAAAAATTGATATCAGAAGGCTTACGGTACTCGCGCTTTTTACCGCGCTCGGCTATGTCTGCACCGCGCTTTTCCACTTTATTCAGGTGCAGTTTCTGACGCTTGACTTTAAGGACGTTTTCATCGCCCTCGCGGGATTCGTCTACGGTCCGCTCTCGGCTCTGTTTGTCGCCTTCGCCGACTCGCTGCTTGAATTTATCACGATCTCCGACACCGGCTTCTGGGGCGCGCTGATGAATTTCGCTTCAAGCGCGGCTTTCGCGGTGACCGCTTCGCTCATCTACAAATACAACCGCACCTTCGCAGGCGCAGTTATCGCTCTTATCACCTCGGTGTTCTCTATGACCGCGATCATGATGGTCATGAATCTGCTTATCACGCCGATATATATGC
>CANQCJ010000244.1 GCA_947589205.1 uncultured Ruminococcus sp.
AGCAGCAAGGCGGACAAACCAAAGCCGTCCGACAGCAGTAAGACTGATAAGCCTAAGCCGTCAGACAGCAGCAAGCCGCCCGAGACCAGCAAGCCCGATGAACCGGACGAACCGACCTACAGCGAGCCGGACGATACATCTTCTGTAGAAGAACCGTCGGTAACAGAACCGAACGAACCCGACGAGCCTGACGAGAGCTACTACGAGGATTCCGAGCCGCCGCTGCCGGACAATTAAAAAAATACATAAGGGCTGATGCGTTTGCAGCAGCCCTATTTTTTGCGCCAAAAAAATATCCGCCCGCTTTTTTAAAAGCAGACGGATAAGCTTTAAAGCTTGATAAGCTTAAATATGACCGTTCCCTCGGCGATAAGCGGTGAAGCGAAGTGAAAAAATACCGTTGATCTTTCATCGGCTTTGATATCGGCAAGCTTTTCGCAGGTCAGCGGGTCGAGGATCTCCGCGATGATCTGTCCGCGCTCAACGCTGTCGCCAATTCTGGTTTTTATCCTGCATATCCCGCCGCAGGGCGAATGCACCTGAAGCATATCCGATTCGTTTATAACGTTTGTCACATATCCCGGGTGAATAGAATACTTTATTATCCCGCGGTTTTTCATAAAACGCAAAACAGCGTTCACCGCATTGTCGGCTGAATCCTCTTTCATATCGTCAGTCGAATGTGTAAAAAGCGAAAACGCCTTTGTGCTCCAAAGCTGCCAGTTATAATTCAGCGTTGTCGTGTCATACGGCCGCGGAGCGCGTTTTAAAGCAAAGGGAAGTCCGAAATCGGTTATGCCGTCGTCGTCGGTAAATTCCGTTACCATTTGTTTTACATGAGTCATAAAACGTCCCGACTGGTAAAAGCTTGCAAGCTGTATTCCGTACTCGAATCCCTGAAGTTCTTTGAAAATACCGTCTGCGATTCGCTGGGTCGTTTCTCCGAGGTCATAGCCGGGGAACATTCTGTTGATATCCGTATTGTCCATCGCCCAGAATCTTTTGCCGATATTCATTGAATAGAAATTTGCGCAGGGAATGACCATTATCCCGGTATTTTTTGATATCCGACCGCTTAGCTCAAGCCTTTTGAGCTGCTGTACGAGCATTGCGCAGACATACATCTGCTGTATCTCATTGCCGCGCATAGCTCCCATGATACATATAGTTTTGTAATTTATATCGCCGAAACAAAACGCTTTTACTTCAAGCGGTTCTCTGTAGACTGATTTAAGATCAAATATTGTTTTCTCGATCATCATTATCCTCCCGATTTAAGATCCTTGCAATAAGCGAACCGCCGTAAACTACCGGATATTCACGCAGGGTGAACAGAAGTCCCGCGCATGGAGCGACCGCATTTTCCGCCGCCGAGCCGTTCAGCGGGTCTACTATCCTGCCGATGATATCGCCCTTTTCAACATTGCTGCCGAAGGGTATTTCCGGCACAAAAATTCCCGCCGCAGGGGAATTTACAAAACCTACCGCGCCGTCAAGAGAAACTATCGGTTCGCGCACACTCTTGGGTTCGGCGTCCGTCAGCATTTCTAAATTTATGAGCAGATTTAATATCCCGTCCATAAGCTGACGGCAGTATTCTCTTGTGATCCTCATACCGACGCCCATTTCAACGACGAGCGTTTTTGTACCCGTTGAATTAAGAGAATGCGCGAGCGTCGATTCAAGCACCGTTGCCGAAGCGTGTACCCATATAAAATCAACGTTAAGCATTTTCGCATACGGCAAAAGCGTTTCTGAGGTCGGCACGCTCATGCGTATCTGCGGTATCTCGCGAAGAAAAATATTGCTTGCGTGAATATCTATGCAAATATCCGCACCCATGATATCCTCTAAGATCTCATGGGCTATCATCTCCGGCATAGTTCCCGAGCCGACGCCCGGGAACGTCCTGTTCATATCGAGGTCGTACCCCGGGATACCGCGCATTATACTGTCGATGCCGAGCGGATTGAGAGCGGGATAGATATCTACCGTGCCGCTCAGCTTATCAATATTTTTTTGCAGAAATTCGCCAAGCGCATAGCAAATATACTGTCCTTCAAGCTCATCGCCGTGAGTGCCCGTTACTATACAGACCCGCTTTTTCGAGCTGCCGTTTTTTATGCTGTTTTTTTGTATCTTCAATTTTTCATTTACCGCAAGAGAAGCCTGCGATACGGTTTTTATCATTGGTGTTCCTCCTTAATACGCCGTTTTAAGAGATGATGAGATAAGCTGGAGCTGTTTTGTATATGCGCCGAACATCACGCCTCTGTCGATAGAGCAGTCGCCGAAATCCCGTCCCTGCGACAGGATAAGATAATCCTCATTGACAGGGCAGTTGTTGGCAGGGTCAAGCCCGAGCCATTTATCGCCGTCCCAGACCTCTATCCAGCTGTGCGTTTCCCCGTCGCAGACGGCAAGTCCCGCGATATACCGACAGGGTATTTTATCGAGCCTTAAAAGTGAGAGCATAATATGAGAAAAGTCCTGACACACGCCTTTTCCCTGCTCGAAGGCTTCCGACGCCGTTGTGCTTAGACCTGTTGTTTCGGGGGCGTATTCTATTTTTTCGTTTATGGCTTTTGATATTGTTTTGACCATTTCAATATCG
>CANQCJ010000245.1 GCA_947589205.1 uncultured Ruminococcus sp.
TTCTTATCAATATTCCGTAAAACATTGAGATCGTCGGCATTTTATCAGCTCCTTATTTTTTTGAAGCGTTTTTATAAGAACGCATTGTCAAGCTTATCGCTCGCGGGGGAATTTTTATGCGTTTTTATTTTTTCCATAGAAGATAATACCCTTTTCAAGGTTCTTTCGATACATACAGCCCTTAGCATACAGCTTGTCGCGGTGCAGGCATTTTTTAGCGTCCGAGCAGTCCTTGTAAAGCGCACAGCACATAAAGATATTATCGGGCTGATGAAATTTTATCGCGTCGTCAACAGCCGTTTCCACCATCGTGAAGTAATCATCGTTCTTCTGCGGAAAATCAACAGCCGTAAAGCCGTCAATGCCCTTGATATCCGGCTTGACCGCCGCTGCCGGAAGATCGTCGCCCTCGATGAGCGAGGTCTTTATGTACAGCCGATGCTTTCCCTTCATCGGCACTAGCCGAATAAATGTATTGCTGCCTATGCTTATAGTATAGGTCTTGCCGTCTTTGAGCTTTGTTATCCGGTACGCAGTTATTTCATTTTCGTTATTGGAAATATTATACTTCTTTTCGGTCGCAAGAATATGATCCGTTATCCGCTGCTCGATCGTTTCAAAATTTTGATCTTTCAACGAATTAAAAAATTCACTTTCGCCGAATATTTGGACCGCCTTGCCTTTTTCTTTAAGCTCCATGGCGGCTTTTATTTTGCTCCCGTAAGTTCCCTGCTGCCAGTTTGGATTGCCCAGCTCTCCGACAATAAGATAGTCGAGCTTGCCGGTGACGGACTTTTTAATTACCGCACCCTTTGCGGCGAGGATCTCTTCAACGGCTGATTTTGTTCCCGTGGAAAATTCCCCGGTAAGGCAGACGCTTTTACCGTCCAATTCAAGCCCTTCGTTATCCGCTTCGAGCGTATCATATGACGGTTCGATATAGCTTTTAAACAGCAGAAGCATTTCGTCAAGCTCCTGCTTGGTGAGTACGCCATCGGCTAATGCCTGTTCGACAGCGGCTTTTATCTCGTCAAACGGAAAATTTCCGCAAAGCTCGTCATTTGCTTCCAGCCATTTTTTTAGGCTGCCGACCTCGTCTGCTGTCAATACATTATCGCAGGTGATACCTATGACGATACCTTGAAGCACCTGCAAGGCTCGCGTATTATCGCTGAATCTTCCGCCGGGCTTGCTTGGCTTTTTATTCTTTGAGGGGCTAAAGGCGGTTATTTTCGGCTCGGCTTTTTCGCAAAGCAGCTCAAACAGCTTCTGCGCTGCAAGCACGTCCGAAAGTGCACGGTGCTGCTCGTCATTGGTTATATTATAGTATTCACACATGGCTTCAAGCGAATGATGTTCAAGCTCGGGAAAGACCCTGCGAGACATTGAGAGTGTGTCCGCGCAGTCGCATTTAAAAACGACGTCAAGCTTTTTGCAGGCTTCAAAGACAAAGGAAAGGTCAAATTTCGCATTGTGCGCGATAACTACGCAGCCGTCTATGAAGTCAAGAAACGCCGGAAGTATCTCTGTGATCTCCGGCGCGTCGGACAGCATTTCATCTGTTATCCCGGTGAGGTTTGAAATAGATCCGTCAAGCGGCTTGCCGGGCTTTACAAGCGTTTGAAACCGCTCTCTTATCTCGCCGTTTTCGACCCTTACCGCGCCTATCTCGATGATATCACATTTGCGCGGACTTAGACCTGTCGTTTCTAAGTCTATTACTGCGTAAGATGTCATTTGCTTTTGCTCCTTTTCACTATTAATAATCATATTCCGTCAATAAGTCATATTCCCAAAGCAGCTCCGTAAAAATTTTTGCTGTTGCATAGCAGTCGGATAGTGAGCTGTGGGAAGTTGTTCGATATATATCGTAATGCGAGCATATTGAATCAAGCTTATAGTCGATCACGTCATAATCGTCATTTATGTTTGAAGATTTTACAAGCTTTTTCCGCGCCATGTCTAAAGTATCATAATACTTTCTCTTGCTATACTGCTGAAAATCAAAGCCGTATTTGTACAGAAATTTCAAATCAAACTCAATGTTGTGACCCAATAGGTTACTTTTGCCCACAAAATCAATAAACGCAGGCATTACCTGTTTTATTGTCGGCGCATTTTCTACCATTTCATCAGTGATGTGGTTAATTCTTGTCGCTTCCGGCGGGATAGGCTTTGAGGGCTTTATTAACGTTGTAAAAGCTTCCTCCGGTTCAAAATCGTAAAATCTTATTGCCGAGATCTCGACTATTTCCGACCGTATATTCAAACCTGTAGTCTCAACATCGACAACGACAAAGCTGCCGAAGGAAGACCGCTTGCTGTTTTTTCTCGGTCTTGAGAGCGTTATTTCTTCCATTCCGGAGACCCGTTTATTATTTAAATATTCTTGCGGCTCTGCAAGCTTAAACTCAACTATCGGAATAGCAGAAAGCTCGGCGGCGAATTGATTTTCGGCTTCTTTTTTCTTCTTTTCCTGTTCTTCATGCAGGATTTTTTGTTTTTCTTCTCTTTCTCTCCGCTCTTGCTCTCTTTTTTGTTCGGCAATACGTTCTTCCTCTTCTAACTTTTTCCTTCTATCTTCTTCAATTCTGCGCCTTTCTTCCTCTTC
>CANQCJ010000246.1 GCA_947589205.1 uncultured Ruminococcus sp.
TCTTAGAGCCCTCCTCCTCAAGCACCTGCTGCTGCTCCTCATAGCTGCGGTAGGTGGAGGTCACATAAAGCTTCTCGTCAAATTTTTCCTCTATCGCGCTTGAAAGCTCAGCAAAAGCTTCCGCCGTTCGCGTGTTCATGAGCACGTCCGTGTCTTTGTAATTGCAAAGCTGCGGCTGATAGTCCTTATCGAGCTTGTGCTGCGTATTTACCAGCATCAGCGATTCGCCTATTTCTATGCCGTCCGCTTCAAGCTCCTCCAATTCTGCCGAATAAGTCGGGCATTCGGTTTGCTTTAGCGTTTTTTTAAGACTGATATCGGGGAAAATTTCCTTTATCATGTAGCCTATCCGAGGCTTTGATATAATGACGGCAGCGGCGGCGCATAGTACTATTATCAAGACAGCCGCCATAGCCGACTTTAGTTTGTTTCTTTTTTTGCCTTTCATTTGTTCTCATTTCCTGTTTAATTTTCATTTGGCGCGAACAGCGAATCGTCATCGCTGTCATCGCTTGTATTTATTATCGGTGCGGTCTCTTCGTCTGTATCCTCCGTAATTTCTTCCGAGGGCAGAGCAGCGTATATATTTTTTTCAAAGAAAACGCAGGCCTTGAAAATATCGCCGTCAAGCGTTATATCGAATTTTCCGCCGCAGGCTTCGGTGAAGGACTTGGCTATAGAAAGCCCCAGTCCGCTGCCGCCGTCGGTTCGTGAAGCGTCGCCGCGCGTAAAGCGTTCGGTTATTTCCTCGGCGGTAAAATCCATTTCGGTCTTTGAGACGTTTTTTATCGAAAATTCATAACCGCCGCCCGTTTCGCAAAGCGAGATGTAAATTCGCGAACCCTCCAGCGAATATTTGAGCGCGTTGTCGAGCAGGTTTTGTATCACCCGATAAAGCTTTGCGCCGTCTGCGATTATCGGGGCGCGTTCTGTCTTTATATCTGTTCTGACGACTGCTTCGGTCTTGTCGCTGTTGTCGGCGAGCACCTGTCTTGTAAGCACCGTGAAATCTATCTCGTCCATGCTGACCTCTACGCCGCTGACCGCCTTTGCAAGGCTGAAAACGTCGGAGACTATCTCTCTCAGCTTGTCGGCTTTGAGCGATAAAATTTTCACATAGTCGCGCGCTTCGTCGTCAAGCTCCGTCTTTTCGAGCAGGTCGATATAGCCGATAATAGAAGTCAGCGGAGTTTTCAGGTCGTGTGAAACGTTCGTCACAAGCTCCACCTTCATTTTTTCCGACTGCACCTGCTTTTGCACCGCTTCGTCTATTCTTTCGTTTATCTGCGAGAGCTTTTCGCTCATCGGATAAAGCGGAGAGGTCTGCTTCATAGAAGCTTTGTCGGTCTCGGTAAAGCTTTCCTGCGAGAAAATGCGGTCTATCTTGTTCGAGAGCAGGGTAACGTCCTTTGTCAGCTTTGAGCAGAAGGCTATATAGCATATTACCGCTATAAGCGTAAAAGCCGAAAGAATACATATCAATGCTAAGATAACTTCTTCGTTGTAGAATATGCGCGACATAAAGGCGAAAAGGACGAGCAGTATATCCAATACCGCAAGGGCTATCGCCGTAAAGAGCCTTAGCCTGTATTTGGCTTTTAGGCTTAAAGACCTTGAAAAGCGTACCAATGCGAGCTTTGAGATCTTTTCGCTTATCCTTTGTCTTGCGGGCGCGGTGCGTTCGCGGAGAACGTCGAACATCAGTCTCTGGCGTTTTTTGAAGCCGTTTATCTTAAAGCAGCGGACGAGTGAAGCGAACGAAAACGCCGAAATTATCACGCTTGCAAATATCGCTATATCCCAAAGTACAAAATTTACCCACGGTCTTATATCCCTGTCTGACATACTGCCCATTATGCAGTTATCATTTATTTCCGAGTATGCAAATTCGTAAGCGAAAAAGAATATGATGATAAGAAGCAGCAGAAGATCGGGCTTTTTGAATCGTTCGAGCTTTCCTGCCTGTTCATTTCGGCAAAGCTCGGCAGGGCAGAGCAGTGACGCGAGCAGGAAGGCTATCGCACTTACTGCGGCTATGGCGGAGATGATATCCAGCGCATTGTTCAAATAATTCGAGCGCGTCCGATAAATTTCCGTAGAAGCTATCAGCTCTCCGGCGAGATCTCTTTTCGGCGACATAAAGACCGTCAGCTCGTTGGTGCTCACATTCTCATAGGTGACATCCTCGAAGGTCTCTGTGTTTTCCTGATCGTTAAGGCTGTACCACATAAGATAATTCGGGTCGATATCGCAGCCGAGAGAATAGCTGTTCACGTTTATATCCTCCTCGGGTAGCTCATAGCAGTAAATGCCGTCAAGAGAAGCTTTTTTCTTAAATTCGTCGGAATCGAGCGAGATCTCGCGGATAAAATCGTAGTTCTGTCTGTTTCTAAGCTCATAGCGGGTCTTAAAGCCGTGAGCCTCGCTTTTGAATTTTATAATGCAGGTGTTGTCATAGTCCTCTGCGGCTTGTTCGTCAACGATGCTGCTTATCTGCACATCGCCGTAGGGCGAGTAGCAGAGTATATAATCGCCGAGAGAGGTCGTGACCGTGCCGCCGTGGAGCAGCGTGCCGGAGTCGATATATTCGCTTGTAAG
>CANQCJ010000247.1 GCA_947589205.1 uncultured Ruminococcus sp.
GAGGCGGTGGAGCAGGCCCGGAGTGAGGGACGGACGGCCTGCGCGGCCGCGGATATTGGTCCCCTGATTGAGGACAGCGACAGTGAGGCGTCGGTAAATTCTATGCACATATCGCTGAACGTATCCCAGTTCCATTCGCCGTTTTTCCAAAGCTCGGCGGGATCGTCCATACCGAGATCTGCAATGACGTTTTTGTTATATACGAATACATAGCTCGGATCGACTCTCGAAATTCCGCAGTAATGCTTTCCGTCATATACAAACTGATCGCATACCGTTTTCATATCCGCCCAGAGCGGGTCGGTAAAGTCGATATAATCGTCTATCGGATCTATCATTCCCTTTATCGCGCCCTTCGGGAAAACGTTCATGTCGTCTGCGCCGATAAAATCGGGCGAGGTGTTTGACATAACGAGCGAAGCGAGATCGTCAAAATAGGTGTCCCAGGTCGTGCTGATGTATTTTATCCTGCCGTTGTATTTTGTCTGGAAAAGCGCAAGGTCAACGCCTATTTCCTTATCCTCCGAGGCGGTCGGATTTATGTCGTAGTGAGAGAACCATTCTATCTCGGGATTTTCAAGCTCTCTGACGCTCATTTCTCCCGCAAGTCTGTCAACAATATCCTGCTGAGTAGTCTCGAGCTTTTTCTCGGGCATAGAGGAGCTGTCGCCTCCGCTGCTGTCGTCCTTTGAGCCGCAGGCTGTGCAGGCAGCGGCAGTCAGGAGAGCCAAAAGAGCCGCCGCGATCCTTTTTGAGCTTTTCATTGTCAAACCTCCTTAAGTTAAAATTATCTTCTCTTTTTGATAACGACTATCGAAGCCGCCGCGACAGCCGCAATTCCGAGAGCTATAGACGCCGCCGCGCCCGCTTCGGGAGAATCGGCAGTGTTGTCGGAGGCTGCGGAAGAAGCCGCAGGTGAAGCAGCCTTTGAAGAAGCAGTCGCTGTCGCTGCCGCTGAGCTTGAAGCAGCGGGAGCTTTGCTTTCGGTCTTGCTGCTCGTATCGCTTGTCTTGCTCGATTCGTCAGCCTTGCTCGACTCGTCCGCTTTGCTTGATTCGTCAGCCTTGCTTTCATCGGCGGCGCTGCTCGTATCGTCAGCCGAGCTGTCTCCGCTGTCCTCCGAGCCGGGAGTAAGGTCTACGGTTATGTAAAGAGTACCGCCGTTGAACGCGCCCTCCTCCTCCCAGCCTGCGGCCTCGGGAGTAGCCGCCTGCTTGATCTCGCCGGTAGCCTCGTCTACTTCATCGTCGCCTCTTATAACTATGCGGAAACCGCCCTCGGGGTGCTTTTCCGCTTCTGTAATCGTTTTCACCGAATCGAACACCGTTTCGTTTCCGTCCTCGTCAACGAACTTAGCTTCTTCAACGGCGATCTCATACGGATAATTGTCCTCGGGGAGATTGTTTATCATGATACCCATGCTGCCGAGCGTACCCTTGCCGCTCATCGTGGTATCGGCAAGCGCGGGGCTTATCCTGTATTCAAGCGCTATCTTTCCGTCCTCTGTTATGGTCACCCAGTCGCTCTGGTTCCAGCTCCAGGAGCGGTTCATGAAAAATCCCATACCGCCAATGCTGTAATAGGCTTTGTTCATTTCCTCGTTTTCGTCGGTCGGGTAAACGTAATCGGTAAGCTTGTTTGCGGCGGACGCAGGGATAGCAAAGCAGACAGCCGCTAAAGCGGCGGCGCTCATGCCCGCCAGTACTCTTTTCATCAACATTGTTTTTTCCTCCATATTATATATATTTCAAACGCTTCGGACTAAAAGTCCTGTTTACATTTAAAATTATACAGCTAATAAACCCTAAAGTATATCAAATAAATAATTTTTATATCATTGTTATAAACAAAAATTTACTTTTTCTTTGTCTTTTTTTAAATATCGCTTAAAAATGCTATAATATGGATATTTTAAAGCTTAAAACAACTGCGGCAGTCTGCTCTTAGTCACCGAGTGTTCGTCGGAGTATACTTTTTTCAGCGTTATATTGTCGGTAAATTCCTCGCTCAGGCAAAAGTCCTTCGACCAGGTCATAAAGCTTGCCCAGCCTGCCTGTTCGCTTGCCGAAGCCGGGTCGGGGAGCGTGCCGGTCTCGGCGATGATCGTTATTTTCGGATCGTCTGTTATTTTCCTAAGCTCTGCGCAGGCTTCAAGCTGTGCGGTGTGGCAGTGCTTCGGCGGGTACATATCGCGGGAAATTATGTCGACGCAGCCGCTGCCGGGGTATTGCGGCGGCAGGGGAGAATTGAACACCCAGATGAGGTTATTAAGTCCGTGCTTAACGGTAAAACGCTCGTACATCATGCGGTAAAGCGTTTTTAACGCATTATCGCCGATAAGCCTGCCGCCCCACCAGAACCAATCGCCCTCGCCCTCGTGAAAGGGTCTCCAGAGTATAGGTATGCCCGCGCGGCAAAACGGTTTGAGCAGTCCCGCCATAACGTCCATATCCGACAGCAGGGCGGCGTTTTCAGCTGTGCCGTTTATAAGAGCTTTTTTAGCGTCAAAATCGGTATTTCGGGAAAAGAAGGATTTTCCGCTGCCGCCGAGAGGGGAGAACCAGTGCCAGGTAAAGGTAACAAG
>CANQCJ010000248.1 GCA_947589205.1 uncultured Ruminococcus sp.
AACCAACATCGGTCATTCGCATATAGAAAATCTCGGTTCGCAGGAGGGCATACTCAAGGCGAAAATGGAGATACTCGACGGCGCGGACAGAATGGCTCCGCTGATACTTTCGATGGACGACAAGCTTCTTTCAAAAATAGAACCGCGCCACGGAAGAAGGATCATATTTTATTCGATAAAGAAAAAAAACGCCGACGTTTTCGCAAGCGATATTGCCTTTGACGAAAACGGTTCGGATTTTGTGATAAATTACGATTCAAGCCGATACCCCGCAAGGCTTAACTGTCTCGGTGAGCACAACATAAAAAATGCTCTCGCGGCGTTTTGCGCAGGCATCACCTTGGGTATCGAGCCGGAGAAAATAGTTCACGCTGTCGGGCTTTTTCACCCGCAGGGGATAAGGCAGAGCATCAGGTCGGTGCGCGGCATGACCTTTTCGGTCGACTGCTACAACGCCGCGCCCGATTCGATGAAAGCGGCTTTTTCCGCACTCGGACAGATAAAGGCTTCGCGCCATATCGCCGTGCTTTCCGATATGTTAGAGCTTGGCAGGCATTCCCCGCGGCTTCATCGCCTTGTCGGCGAATACGCGGCGGCAGCCGGTATAGATGCTGTCTACTGCTTCGGAGAGGCCTCGAAGGCTTACGCCGAGGGGGCGGCTAAAAAGGGCATGGAAGGCTGCTTTTGGTTTGAAACGAAGCAGCAGCTTATAGACGCGCTCAAAGCCGAGCTTAAAGAGGGCGATGCGGTCTTGTTTAAGGCAAGCCGCGGAATGAAGCTTGAAGAAGCAGTGAATGCTCTGGAGTAGGCTTTGCGCGGCGGCGGTATTGCAGATAGCCCTGAGCTGTCTTGCCGGCAGGATCGCGATACCGTTTTTCAGAAAGCTAAAGACCGGCAAGCTTGAGCCGTACATCGGCGACCGCTTTAAGACCGACGGCAGCGAGCCTGCGTTCGGCGGCGCGAATATGCTTTTGGTATTTGTTTTCGGCGGCTGTATAACGCTTTGCTTTACCGACAAGAGCATTCGGGCGGCGGCGGTGTTTATACTGATACTCACCCTCTGCGGTATTGCCGAGGATACGCTTACCGATGTTTTTGCAAAGCCATACGGCATTAAAGGCGTTATAAAATTAGGACTTGTCTATTCGTCCTGCCTTGCGCTTACGCTTGTGCTGAATACTCACGGCGTAAAAAGCGGACTGCTTCTGCCGTTTCATTTAGGGTATTTAGCCGAAGGACTTTTGCCGCTTCGGGCGGCGGTCATGACCGGGTTATATTATTCCTTTACGGTCTATAACCGTCTCGGCACGGACGAGGAAAGCTGTATCGGCGGACTTAGCGCGGTGACGCTTGCGGTAGGCTGTCTGTTTATCGCGGTCTCGTCAAAGCTCACAGGCTTTGAAAATTTCGGCGCATACTGCTATTCGGCGGCGGGTGCGGCGGCGGGAGGTCTGCTTTGGGGACTTTACCCGTCAAAACAGCGTTACGGCTCTTCCGGAGGAGCGTTCTGCGCGGCGGCGGCAGCCGGCGCTTACGCTTTGAGCGGTCGGAGCGCGCTGATAGTGATAATATGCTTTCTGCCCGTCATCGCGGACGCTGTCTGCTGTGCGGCGCAGATGTTGATATACAAAAGGAGCAAAAGACTTCTGCTTAAAGGCTTTTGCCTGCATACGCATTTTTTGCAGAAAAACCAAAACGCCTACGGCGTTATCATCGGTTTTGCGATCGCCGTGACAGTCTGCGCTTTTGTCGCGTTAGCGTATGCAAAATACTGCGGTAATATGTTGATAGATTAAGGGAAATCGCGCCGCAGGCGCACCTTAGACTCCTACATCTTAAAAGCGTAAGCGTTCTAACATCTAAACGGGGGTGTTTTTTTGGCGGCTCAAACGGAAGGCAGGTCTGTTGCACAGCAGGCGGGAAGAAAAAGAAAAAGCCTGAATTTCAGATTTATCATGTCCGATGTAGACAAAACGTTTTTTCTTATAGTTATAATCCTGCTCGTTTTCGGACTTATCATGCTGTTTTCGGCAAGCTACGCGGTATCGCTCAGCGAGTACGGCAACGGCTACCACTATCTGAAAAGACAGCTCATATGCGCGCTTATCGGCATAGCGGGAATGTTTGTCGCGTCCTATCTCGATTATAATTTCTTTTTCAATACGAAAATAGCCTATGCGTTTTTTCTGTTTTCTCTCGGCTTGTCGGTCTACACCGCGTTCAGAGGACAGTCGACCGCGGACGCAAAGCGCTGGCTGACTATAGCGGGAGTACAGTTTCAGCCGTCGGAGATACTGAAGATCGCGTTCATAGTTATTTTTGCATATATCCTTTCGGTAAATTTCCAGAAATTTAAAGACAGCTGGAAATACTGCATGATACCGTTTGCGGTTATATTCGCTTTGGTTTTCGGCGTAATGCTGCTTCAGCGGCATATGTCGGCGGTAATGCTTTTCGGCATAATCGGTATATCCATGATGTTCGCAAGCGGTATGCCGGCAAAGTATTTCTGGACGTTTATCGGTATCTGCGCGGGCGCGGCGGGTATCGCAGATTC
>CANQCJ010000249.1 GCA_947589205.1 uncultured Ruminococcus sp.
TCTGCCCCTATTATCACGAGCTTTAGAGCAGCATCATTTGGAACAAAAGCAGTACCGCGAGCATTCCGAAATTGACCGCGCTGAAAACCAACATATATTTTCCCGGGCGGGAATTTTCGCTTTTTCTGTAAAATTGAAAGGAGATCAGGCTTGCAAGCGAGGCTATCACCGTGCCGAGACCGCCGATATCCGTGCCGAGCATGAGCTGTATTCCGTTATCCGTAAAGCGCGAGAGCATTACGGCGGCGGGAACGTTGCTTATGAGCTGAGAAAGAAGCGCGGACAAAATAAGCTCGCGTCCCGTCAGCACATCGCGGAAAAATCCGCTCACCGCTTCTATGCGCGCGATGCTTCCGACAAAAACAAAAAAGCAGACGAACGTCGCAAGAAGCGGGTAATCGACACTTGCAAGCAGCTTTTTTTCAAAGATCATCGCCGCGGCAAGCGCGCAGACAAGACAGACAAGCGCGGGTATCACGCGGAAAACGCTTAACAGACACACCGCAAAAAGCGTTGAAAACGCAGTGCAGAGCTTTTTATCTATCGGCTTTTGTACGGTATTTTCGGGAGAGCAGGCGGTTTTCGGCAGCAAAAGGGTCAGCGCGCAAAGCATTATCAGACTTACCGCCCCTGCGGGGAGCATGGTTTTTACAAAATCTGCCGCGCTTAATTTGTATGCGTCGTAAATGTAAAGATTCTGCGGATTTCCCACCGGAGTCAGCATACTTCCGAGATTCGCCGCGGCTGTTTCAAGAACGACGGTCAGTATGCGGCTTTTTTCATCGCGTATATCTTCAAAGACCATCAGCGTCAGCGGCACAAACGTCAGCAGAGACACATCGTTCGTGACGAGCATCGAGGAAAAATAACAAAGCAGCGTTAAAAGCAGTCCGAGCCGCCTGACAGTTCCCGCTTTTTTCAAAAGCGTATCGGTCGCGCGTTCGAGCAGACCCGCGCGGCGCAGACCCGCGACGGCGGTCATAAGCGAAAAAAGCTGTATCAGAACGTTGTAATTTATGTAGCCGATGTACTCCTTGTCCGGCGGTATCACAAAGGACGCCGCCAGCGCAGCTGAAAACGCCGCCGCAAGAACGGGCTGATTTTTTACAAATTTAAGCATAAAGCTATCCCCTTACAGACAAAAATTAAAGCCGCACTGCCGATTCGTGCGGCTAAAAATATTTTGAGCAAAAAGCTCTCTATTTTGCGCTTTTTAAAAATATCTCCGCGATAACCTTAGCAGCCCCCTCAAGCCCGAGCCTGCCGCTGTTTAGGCAAAGATCGTAGCTTAACATATCGTCCCACTCCTTGCGGGTGTTGAGCTTATAGTAATCGCCGCGTTTTTTATCCATTTTTTTGAGCGTCGATATTGCGCTTTCGTAAGGAATATCGTGCTTTTCCATCGCGTGCTGTATGCGGCTCTCAAAGCCGGCGCAGACGAAAACGCTCAGCGTGGGAACGTTGTTTTTAAGTATGTATTCCGCACAGCGTCCGACGATTATACAGCTCTCGCGCTTTGCCAGGGTGGAAATTATCTCCGCCTGAGCCGCGAAAACTATCTCGCTCATATTCTGCTTTCTGTCGATGCCGCTTTTGAACGATACCGGAGAGAGCAGCGGATTCATAAGCGTTTCCTCATACTTTACGATCTGCTCGAGAGGTATACCGAGCTTTTCCGCCGTAAGCTCCGCTAACTCCTTGTCATAGCAGGGTATGCCCAATTCCTTAGCGGCTATCTGTGCGATCTCACGTCCGCCGCTGCAATACTGCCTTTCGATAGCGACCGCTCTTATTTTCGCCATATTCCTTCACTCCCCTTTTTGTACAAAAAATTCTTTCTTATTTAATTATAAATTATACGGCAAATTTTTTCAATTACTCTTTGGTTACAATTTGTTACATTAAAACTACGGGAAATCATATATTCACAAATTTTATATATAAATACTAAAGTTTCGCAATTTAGTTGTGATAAAATAAATTATATTTTAATTTAAGGAGGCTGCGCTAAATGAGATATGTTTGCGACGTTTGCGGCTATATCTATGACGAGACCACCGGCGATCCCGATAACGGCATCGCTGCGGGAACAAAATTTGAAGATCTTCCCGATGATTTCGTTTGCCCGCTCTGCGGTGTCGGCAAGGATCAGTTTTCAGCCGAATAACGCTTGACAAGCCTGCGTGAAAAAAGCGCGGGCTTGTTTTTTTGTCAGCCGAGTATCTGTGTAACGATATTTATCGGCGTGCCGCTCCCGTCAACGCATATATCGGAATTTTCCAGATAATGCGGACGGCGGCTGTCGAAGCGTTCTCTAAGCTGCTCCTTTGTGGAATTGAACGCTATCGGACGGTTTTTATCGTCCTTTATGCGCTCATAGCAGATCTCAAACGGCGTGTCGATGAACACGACCGTGCCGAGCGAGCGGGCAAGATCGCCGTTTGCTTTTGTCAGCAGCGTTCCGCCGCCCGTTGCAACGACGCCGACCGCCGACGGCAGATCCGCAAGAGCCCGAGTTTCCGCTTGACGAAAATACGGCTCGCCCTTTTCCTCA
>CANQCJ010000250.1 GCA_947589205.1 uncultured Ruminococcus sp.
CTATGATTCTGTCATGGACGACAGAAAAAACGGCGTTCACCGCCCCGGACAGCGCTCCTCAGGCTACAGACGCTACGGCGGCTCCGCTTACGGAGGCTCCGCTTACAGCGGCGGGACGAATTACAGCTATGTCGATTACCGTCAGGTGCGCTCCTTTATTCAGCGCGGAGATCTCAGCTCGGCGGAGAATATGCTCAATTCCGTTGAGGAGATCTCTCGTAACGCCGAATGGTATTTTCTTAAAGGCACTATCTGCTATCAGCGCGGCTGGCTCAACGACGCTTACAATTATATCGTCAGGGCAACGCAGATGGACCCCGCTAACCGCGAATATCTTACCGCTCTTGAACAGATGAACCGTCAGCGTTCGGGATATATGTACTCTTCTCCGCGCTCCGGCGAGGACAGCCTCTGCGATTTCTGCACCGGACTTTGCATACTCGATTCCTGCTGCGAATGTGCGGGCGGCGACTGCGTGCCATGCTGTTAGACAAACGCGGCGGACCGCCGCAGACCTTCTGCGTGGCTCTTTGCGGAATGATAAGCGCGCTCGTACTGCTCTTAATGTTCTGCTCGACCATGTTCCCGATGCTCGATTACGCCATACCCACCTATGCGGGCTTTCTCATGGTCGCGGTCATCGCCGAAGCGGGGGGAAAATGGGCGTTTCTGACATATTTATCCTGCGCGGTCCTCTGCCCGCTCATGACCCCCGATTATGAAGCCAATCTGCTGTTCATAATGTTTATGGGCTACTACCCGATACTTTATGTTTATATAACAAAAAATATCCGCCTGACCGCGCTTCGCAGACTTATAAAGATCGCGGTGTTCAATATAGCGGTCATAAGCTTCGCG
This sequence comes from uncultured Ruminococcus sp., assembly GCA_947589205.1. Taxonomy (GTDB): domain Bacteria; phylum Bacillota; class Clostridia; order Oscillospirales; family Ruminococcaceae; genus YE71. Next base: position 859 of record CANQCJ010000250.1, read on the forward strand.
CTTATCTTCCAATACCTTTTTACCGGCGTCGATCTTTACGAGGGACTGGAAATGTTCGGGAAATACGCGCCCTTGGCTTTGCTGGGCGTCGCCAACGTTTTCTTTTTCTTTTACGACCGTCTGCTCGGTATGCTTACAGATATGTACACCCGCTGGTTCAGAAAACGAATACTGACAAGAGGACGCGGGCTTTTTTCATCGGAACGGAGAAATTAAGACAATGAAGGAAATAAGACTTTTTTCGGATAAAAAAGAACCGCTCACTGCCGAGCAGCTTAAAAAAAAGAAAAAAGCACAGCTCGGCATACGCGCCTTCAGCTGCGCAGTATTTTTACTCGCTATGGCGGGAATAACCTATCTGCTCTACCCTATTTTCAAAGGCGTAGGCACTGACGGCTGGCTGGAAAGCCTAAGCGAACGTCTGAGCGGCTACAGCGGCATACACGGACTTGCGGTGTTTTTGCTGATACAGGCTATGCAGGTGCTCATCGCGATAATACCCGCGATACAGGTCGTGGGCGGCGTGCTTTACGGCTGGTTCTGGGGAGCAGTCGCCTCCTTTGCGGGGATAGTCCTCGGAAGTCTCGCGGTGTGGGGTATAGTAAAAAAACTCGGCACGCCTCTCGTTGAAGCGGTCATAAGCGAAAAGCATATCAAAAAATTCGGATTTTTAGAGGACGAGCACAAGCTTCTGCTTATCCTTGTGATACTCTACATCATTCCCGGCATACCGAAGGACGTTGTTACCTACATCGTACCGCTGACCAAGGTCAAAATGCGCGATTTCTTTTTGTGCGTCATGCCGTGGAGGATACCCTCTATACTTCTCTCCACCGCCTTTGGCAGCAACGTGACAAAGGGCAACTACACCGCCGCCATCGTGTTTATCTCGATAATAGTCCTGATAGCCGTTATCGGCTTGTCGCTCAAAGACAAGATCTTAGAGCGGCTCAACAAGCGCAGAAAACGCCATGATACAAATTCCACAAAAGAATGATTTGGAATTTGTGCAGGTATACAAAAAACGGCTTTTTTTGAAAAAACTCTTGACAAGCTTTTCTTTGTATGCTATAATAATATACGTTGATTGAGCCAAACAGTTACTGCTGCGGCTTATCTGCGGGTGTAGTTCAATGGTAGAACGCTAGCCTTCCAAGCTGGACACGTGAGTTCGATTCTCATCACCCGCTTTTGATTTTATTTACTGCCTTATTTTTCGGCGGTATTTTTTTATGGTGGGTATAGCGTAGCTGGTTAACGCGTCAGTTTGTGGCACTGAAGACCAAGAGTTCGAATCTCTTTACCCACCCCATGCACCTTTAGCTCAGCTGGATAGAGCAACTGCCTTCTAAGCAGTAGGCCAATGGTTCGAGTCCATTAAGGTGCGCTTTGCGAGACCGTTTCGGGCGGTCTCTTTTTTTGTGCATTTTTTTGTAAAAACAAAAAATTTATGTAAAATTATAGTGACAATTCTCGGGAAAAATGTTATAATTATAGTATGTTCTACACATCACCGCAAAAAATCCATCACAAAAGAGGTAATTTATCATGCTTTCGACCATGCTTCCCGCCCTTGCGGCGATGCTGCTTTCCTTTAGCCCCGCCCTGCCGCAGACACACAGCTTTTCGGCTCTGCCGCCGATTTATTCGCTTGTCCGTCAGGCGCAGACTTTTCAGCCGCAGATAACAA
>CANQCJ010000251.1 GCA_947589205.1 uncultured Ruminococcus sp.
CGGACCGATAACCGTGGTGTTTGGCAGCATACATACGAAAATGCCGTCGATAAAAACGGTGAAGGCAGGCGATGTGATCTATCCCGTCACTATCGACCGCGGAGATCTTTGCATTGTCGCCAGACTGCCCGTTGAAAATATTGAACCCGCATATAAATATGTCTGCCGTGAGTTGGGAAATTGGTGCAATGCGCTTGTGCCGAAAAACTTTGAGGAGTGTCTTACGGAAGAGGAAATGCGCTGCTTGTGCATTCCGCAAAATCCCGATTTTAAGCCGCATAAATGTCATCAAGTGCCGTTTAATTGCTGCTCGGAAACAGCCGCGACCGGTACGCACGGTTCTTCGATAAAGCTGCGCAGAATACCAAAAGAAAAGCTTCCGAGTCTGCTTTTCGGCTCGACAAGATCAAAGCAAAAACCGCTCCTGCTCGATAAAAACGGCAGCCCGAAAATCGTGTCGGTCAGTACGAAAATTCGCCGCTTAAGCGATGAAACGAAGGAATATTTTGATTCGTTTTTTAATAAAACATAAAATGACCGAGTGCTTGGGATAGAGCGGGGGAGCATTCGGGCAGATGATCAAAATACCATATATAGTATTGCACGTATTTTAAAAATACCGTATTTATATATTATATATAAAAGCGAGCGTATGTAAAATATCATACGCTCGCTTTAAAAATTTATCCCTTCATTTTATAATCCTTATCTTCGTCAATAAGCTGTATCATGATGTCCGCAAATTTCGGATCGAACTGCGTGCCCCTGCCCTTGACGATCTCGTCTCTTACCTTTTCCTGCGGCAAAGTGTTTGTGTATTTGTCCTTTGCTTCAACGGCTTTTGCAAGCGACAGAACGGTTTCTCTCGAAAGCCGCTCCATGCGCTCCTGACGCTCCTGCGCATATTTTGTCTGACGCTTTACCTCTTTTGCAAGGTCGGTCTGCAATCGGTGAAGCTCGAGCATTCTTCCGATCCTTTGAAGCATGATATCGGGGATAAACGGCTTGCGGATAAAGTCCATTGCGCCTGCCTTGAAGCCCTCCGTTTCGGCGTTCCGGTCGTCGTCCGCCGTCAGGAATATTACCGGGATATCTTTGAGCCTGTCGTCGGCCTTCAGCTTTTTGATAACGTCAAAACCGTCCTCGTCCGGCATATGTATATCGAGCAGTATCAGATCGAAATGACTTCCGTCAGCCAAAAGCTTTTCCATCGCCTCCAGTCCCGATGCCGCCGTGTCCGCTAAATATTGCTTGCTCAACAGCCGCTGCGCGACCTTGCGGTTCATCTGATCGTCGTCGACAACGAGAATATGCGGCTGAATATCTTCGTTTGTATCATCGTCAATATTTTCCTGAGCGTTTTCGCCGTTCATTGCTTTACCTATCAGGTCGGTTACTTCCTTGTAGTTTTCCATAAATTGACGGTGATTTTCCTCGATGTATTTTTCATCGTCGGTCTTTGCCGCATTTTCAAGAGCCTTCGCCTGTTCCGACAGCGCCGCCGCGCCTATCGACAAAGCGGTGCTTTTTACCGAGTGAACGAGTATGCGGTAATTTTTGAGATCCCTTTGCCGGTAGAAATTTTCTATCTGTTCAAGCTTAGATTCCTCGCGGAAGGTCTGCACCATATCGCTGTAAAGCTCCTTATCGCCGGCGCAGTAGCTCATGCCGAGCCGGATATCGAGGAAGGTGCAGTTGTCGGGGAAGCTGCCCTTTGGCAATGCCGCAGGCGTGTAAGTTTTATCTTTCATAATATTCTCGCTTTCTTTTAAGCTGTCAGATTTTTTCTTGGTTTCTGTAAAGCGGAAGGACACAAGCTCCTGCGGCAGATGCTTTTCAAGCTCGCTTTCCAATTTGTCCACGGCTATCGGCTTTGAGATATATCCTTCAAATCCGTAGGAAAGATAGGTATCTCTCGCCCCGGTAATAGCGTTAGCCGTCATGGCGATGACCACGGTCTCGCTTGTTATAAGACCGTTGCTGCGAAGCTCGTTAAAGGTCTCGATACCGTCCATTTCCGGCATCATGTGATCCATAAAAATAATATGGTACTTATTTTTCTTTACAAGCTCGATACATTCCCTGCCGCTCTGAGCGGTGTCGGGAACTATGCCGTTTCGTTTGAGAAGTCCCGAAGCGACCTTCAGGTTCATATTGTTATCGTCAACTATCAGAATACGCGCGTCAGGCGCATAGATATAGCGTTCGGAATTTCTCTGACTGCCTGCGCGGTGATGTACATCGAATTTACCGAGCTTTTCCCTGCCTATCCGCTTCTGGTAAAGCGAGAAGCTGAACGATGAGCCCTGACCGTAAACGCTCTTAACATCGAGCCGGCTGCCCATCATCAGCAGCAGATTATGAGTTATCGGAATACCCAGACCCGTACCCTCGATGTTTCTGTTTTTCTGCTCGTCTATTCTCTGGAACGAATCGAAAAGCTTCGACATATCCTCCTCGCGAATACCGATACCGGTATCGCGCACCTCGACATAAAGCGTAACGTCATCGTTTTCGTCGTTTATTTCGGCTTGCAGGACGG
>CANQCJ010000252.1 GCA_947589205.1 uncultured Ruminococcus sp.
CCGATGGATATGAACATTCTCCGCCCGACGACGCTGCTCATGCTGATAGTGCTGATGTTTGTCGGCGGTTCGCCGGGGTCTACCGCCTGCGGAATAAAGACGACTACCTTTGCGGTCATGCTGCTGACTATTTCGAGCGTTTTCAGAAAACGCCGCAGCGTTGAATGCTTCGGCAGAAGAATAGACGATTCCGCCGTAAGGAACGCAAGCTGCGTTACCGCGCTTTATCTTGTCGTCGTCATATCGAGTGCAATGGTGATCTCCGCCGCGGACGGGCTGGAGCTGCTGCCGGTGGTGTTCGAGGTCGTTTCGGCGATAAGCTCCTGCGGACTTTCGATGGGCATAACGGCGGGACTTTCGCCGCTAAGCGAGCTGCTGATAACGCTGATAATGTTCTTCGGCAGGATAGGCGGTATATCGTTCATAGTTTCCTTCTCAAACGGCGTCGCTTCAAAAACGCAGCTGCCGGAGGAGAAGATAATGATAGGCTGATAAAAAGGGGATGGTTTTATTATGTCAAGATCTTTTTTGATAGTAGGCTTGGGACGCTTCGGAAAGCATATGGCTAAGTCGCTGACGCGGCAGAACAACGAGGTGCTCGCTATCGACATTCAGGAGGACAGGGTAAATTCCGCGCTCAAATACGTCACCGACGCGCAGATAGGCGACGCGACAGACCCGCAGTTTATACAGGAGCTGGGAGTGAACAATTTCGACGTATGTATCGTCGCGATAGGAGATAATTTCCAAAGCTCGCTGGAGACCACCTGCCTGCTTAAGGAGATGGGGGCGAAGTATGTTTTCGCGCGCGCCAACCGCGATATACACAAGAAGTTTTTGTTAAGAAACGGCGCGGACGAGGTCATCTATGCCGAACGCGAGACCGCCGAACGCTTTGCGATACGCTTCGGCTCTGCCGGAGTTTCCGACTATTTCAAGCTCAGCGACGAATACGCTATCTATGAGATAAGCGTGCCGGAAAGCTGGGTCGGAAAGACCATCATCGAAAAGAACGTCCGTCAGAAATTCGGCATAAACGTGCTTGCGATAAAGATAGGCTCTCAGTTTGACGCGCTGCCCGCGCCCGACCACCGCTTCTCGGAGGACGAAAAGCTGCTGGTGCTCGGCACAAAGGAAGCTATAAAGAAAATGATGAAGTAGTAAAAATCCACAAAATTTTAATTTGAAATTTGTGTAAGGCTATGAAGTTTTTCAAAATCGCCTTTGACGGTTGAAAAAAAGTATTTTATATAGTATAATAAAAGTGTATTAATTTTAAATTTTTTCTTTCGGGAGGAATAAAATTATGGCTAATAACGGTTATTTAAGAACTGTCCGTATGGGCGGATTTGACAAGCAGGATGTTCTTGCTTATGTAGATGATCTTAACTCCAAGATCTATAATCTTGAAAACAAGGTAAAGGATCTCGAGGAGACTAATGAAAGACTCGAGCGCGCGGCTGCCGACGGCGGCAAGGGCGGAGACGGCAGCTTTGAGGGCAAGGAGGAGCTTGAAAAGAAGGTCGAGGAAGCCAAGAACAAGGTCGCCGAGCTTATGGCTTCGACCGATTCGATGAACATGAGGATCGCCGACTACGAGCAGCAGATCGCCGAGAAGGACGCTGCTATCGCTTCGCAGAACGAGGAGATAGAGGATCTTAAGGAAAAGCTTGAAAAAGCAGAGCAGGAGGCTCAGGCGGCTGCCGCTTCCGATTCCGGTTCTGCCGCTCCCTCGTTCGATTTCGGCGCAGTTTTCGCAGAGGCGCAGAATACCGCGAACAAGCTTGCGGCTGACGCCAAGAAGAGAGCTAAGGAGGTCACCGACGAAGCCGAAGCGCAGGCTAACCAGATCGTTGACGACGCTAACGCTCAGGCGCAGGCTACCGTTACAAAGGCTCAGGCAGAGGCTCAGCAGACGATGCAGACGGCTACAGACAGTGCAAACAGCATAACCGCTTCTGCAAAACAGCAGGCTGACAAGCTCACAAGCGACGCCGAAGCCAAGGCTTATAAGGTCACCAGCGAAGCGGAAGCCAAAGCGGCTAAGATGCTCTCCGACGCCAAGAACGAAGCCGACGTTATCAAGGCTAAGAACGCAGAGCTTAAGAAGGGTATCAGGGAGAAATTTGAGGGACTTAACAGCACCGTTACCGAGCTTCTCGGTCAGCTCAACGAATTCGGTATGTCGAGCATGAGAATGGCTAACGATGCGCGCGATATGGTTGACGAGGGTCTCGACCTCGTTTCCGACGGCGAATAATGTTAAAGCTCGATACAAGTCAGCTCCGCGCGGCTGCGCCGACGCTCAAAGCGGGCGACAAGCTGCTTTTGAGCGGAACGGTCTACACCTCGCGCGATGCGGCGCATAAGCGCATAAAGGCTCTTATAGATTCAAACGGCGAGCTGCCTTATCCGCTTAAGGACGCGGTGATCTATTACGCGGGTCCGACCCCGTCTCCCGAGGGTAAGCCTATCGGCTCATGCGGACCGACCACGAGCGGCAGAATGGATAGATTTGCGCCGGAGCTTCTCG
>CANQCJ010000253.1 GCA_947589205.1 uncultured Ruminococcus sp.
TGGTACTCTGTGGATATGCAGTGCGACCCGGACGACGATTACATCACCCTTTCGACCTGCTCTAACGAGGTCGCAAATATGCGCTGGGTAATTATCGCAAAGAAGCTCGACGAGGACGATGACAAGGACGCCATTCTGAAATCCTACAAGGACAAAAAGGACAAGGATATATATTTCCCGCAGGTTTGGAGAAACGTCTGGGGAAATTCCAAGAAATATCTGGGCTGGAGTTATTGAGCCGAAAATGAAGCTGCGCGGTTCACCGCAGCGGAAAGGTAATGTGACCGACAATGGATCAAAGACGATTTGAAGCAGACGAGATCAGCGATGTTAAAAACAGTAAATGTGCGGAGGTCTCTTTCGTAAAGAAAGCCTCTGCGGCGCTCGGAGCGGGAATATTTGCAATGTTCGCGGTAGGAGCGGTAGGCATCTACGCATTTGCGGGAAGAAATTCTATTGACGAGGGCGTTTCTTCCGAGATAGTTTCAACTGAAAACGTTGAGACCGAAACAACGGTGATAGCTTCGGCTGAGGATCAGCAGACGATCGAGACAAGCGCTGAGCCTATAGCTGTTTCTCAGGCTGTTACTACCTGGAAAAAGGCGGGAATAGACGAGTACGATCTTGTGATCGAGACAGTTAAGGCTACTAAAAAGACCAACAAGAAAAAGACGGAAACAACAACGACGACAACGGCTTCCTCGGTGACTGCCGAGGAGACCGAAACGACGGAGCAGGAGCAAAAGCCGCTTATACAAAGCGCGGCGGCTTCCGACAGCAAGGAACAGACAGAGGTCAAGACCTGCGCGGCTATGATAATGTACACCTCGGAAAAGGTGAATATGCGTACCGCTCCTTCGCTCGACGCCGAGATCATGCAGGTGCTCGGTCAGGACGAGGAGGTCACCGTTACCGGTTATACCGACGATTGGTACAGGATAAAATTTAACGGCGACACCGGCTACTGCATGAAGAGATATTTAGCAGAGAAAACCGAAGAGACCGAAAAGACGGAGGAGACCGAACCCGTACAGAACGCCGGCACGATAGCCTACAGCGATGCGGAATTTGAAATGCTCTGCTATGTGCTTCAGGGAGAAGTCGGCGACTGCTCGGAGGAAAGCAAGATAGCCGTGGCTAACGTAATAATCAACCGCGTAAAGTCAGACAGCTTCCCGAACAGCATCGAGGGCGTTCTGACGCAGGCGGATCAGTTTACGGCGATATACGGCTACTACGGCGGCTACAATCAGCCGACCGAAAACACCAGAGACTGCGCAAGACGCGCTCTTTCCGGCGAGGACAATTCAAACGGAGCGATATATTACTACGCGCCCAACTACTGCGGCGGCTCTACCGCGTCATGGTTTGAATCGCTCACCTTCTGCACCCAGATAGACGGACAGAGGTATTTCAAGTGAGCGCGAAGCATCTAAAAGCAATAAAAAAGTCAGGACTAAAACGCAATATTTTGGTCTTGACTTTTCGGCATTTTTGAAAACAGAGGAAAAATTATGAAACCTATCTCAAAAAGAGCGAAGATCAGGATCGGATCCTTCGCGCTCGGCACGGCTCTGATAGCTTCAAATGCTTTCATGCTGGTGACGAAAAAAGAACCGGATATTACATACGCCGATCCCGTCGAAGCGGTGACCGAAAGCAGAGTCGAAACGACCGCTCCGACGCCCGCGCCCGCAGCGGAAAAGCAAGCCCCGATAACTCTCACCGCCGCCGATATCCCGAAGGGCAGCAGCTATAAGAAAGCGACGCTTGACGATTATAAAATGCTTTTGAAGATCGACAAGAAAAAGTCCGCAAAAGCAAAGACGGCGATCCCGCAGACGAATTTTGACGCGGTGTATTCCATCGACACCACCCCGATATACGACCCTAAGCCCGACCCGCTCAATTTTACCGACACCAGAAGCGTCGCGGAGGAATATTACACCGTAAACGATATTATAAGCGGCAACAGAGTGACCATCAACGCGCATGAGCTGCTTTGTCAGGCGGTCTACAGCGAGATAGGCTCGGATTGGGACGAGGACGCGATAAAGGCTCAGGCGGTCGCGGCGTATTCCTATCTTCGCTTCAACGATTCTATAGACCGCATTCCTACGGTCGGGCTTAAACCGAATTATCCGGAAAAAATAGAAAAATGCGTTTCGGCTGTTGAAGGACAGGCGGTCTACTATGACGGTGAAATAATAAACGCGGTCTACTCGGCTTCGACCGCGGGCTATTCCGTTGAGAGCGAGAGGATCTGGGACGTTTACTATCCCTATCTGCGCGCGGTAGTCAGCGAATACGACAACGAAGATCCCAACTACGGTCTCGAATATGTTTTCAACGCAGCCGAAGTCAAGAGCAAGCTTGAAAGCGTCTGCGGGATAACGATGTCGGACGATGTTAAAAGCTGGTTCGTCATGGACGATATTTACAGCGGACGCTATGTCGGCTACATAACCGTCGACGGTCAAAAGCGCATAACCGCAAGGACGATGCAGCAGACCTTCGGGCTTAAATCTCA